>JACRLT010000024.1 GCA_016235185.1 Candidatus Omnitrophota bacterium | reverse complement strand
TTGAAGGCATAAATAAAACTACATTCAACCGGTTAACAGGCGAACAGACAACCGACAAACAAGTCAAGCCGATGGGGGGAATCGAACCCTCGACCTTCGCTTTACGAAAGCGTTGCTCTACCAGCTGAGCTACATCGGCATATATTCGATTTTAAGGATAAATTATAGCAGAAGACGCAACTCGGCTCAAGAATGTTATTTCTTTAAATCAAGATGCCGCTCTATTCGCTCGAAAAAAGTTTTGATCTGATTTATATTCTGGCTGATGTCCTTTGAATCGCAATTAATTTGTTCCAGGCCAGCTCCGTTTTTTTCAAGGATAGCAATACTCTTTTCGATGGCAGTCCTTACCCGAATGACCTCGACTTTCGAATCAAAAAGGATCTGACCTATGCTGGCAGCCATCCTGATCAGTGCCGCCAGAAGAAACGCCCCTAATAGCGCCGTGACAGCACTTATCCACGCATTGGCATCTTTGGCCTCGAATATTACAAAAACGCCTACCTTCAAAACACCCGAAACCGCGACCAGCCATGAAAATACATTTAAAACTATCGTTGTAGGCATTAATTTGCTCTTCATCGTCTCCTCCGTTATTGACCTAATTGTTGCGCAGAAGCCTCGATTTTCTCGAAAATCGCCGGGTCCCAGCCGCTTAGATCATCTAACCACCGTTTTAAATTTAAAGACAATTCTTCCAAGAAAACCTTATTTAAATTTGGCTGGGGTCTTTTTAAAAACCCAGCCCAATCCCTGCGCCGCTCAAAAAGCTCTAACACCTTGTCCAATAATACAAAATCGTTAAAACCAAAAAGAGAAACGGATAAATGCCGAAGCAAGATCTTTTTATAATCATCATTTTTAAATCTATCCGCGACGGAGCTGCCTACTATCAGGACTAAAGCAAAGAAATTCTGCGAGAATGCTTGAGATGACGGGATAAAAGTCGAGATACCATCATTGGCAGGATCAAAACGATAGAAAAACACCAGATCCAGCAAAGCGAGCCAAAAAGATAATAAAGTCTGGTTCTCTTCGCCTGAACTATTAGGCCTATCTTTAGATATAAAATATCCCAGATCCTTTAACGAATGATGCAACGCTAAAAGAAAATCCAAATAGAGCAGGCCAGGCCTTCCTGATGCGGCATCTTCTTGGAGGTAACGATTGGCTGTGCCTATATTTTCTTTCAGTTTAAAAATAAATTTTTCGATATCGGAATAAAGCTTCTCTTCCTGATAATAACCCAGGTGCCATTCCCAATAATTGTCCAGGATCGAAATTAAATCATCTCGCCGCAAATGTAAAGCAATAGCTCTGGATTCATATATCAGGGCATAGCCGGCCGTCTTAAGGCGATTGCAGATATCCACATCTTCATAATTACTCTTAAATGTCTCGTTATAAAAACCAGCATTGACAAGCGCTTCACGCCTGAAGACCGTATTCGAACCAAATAAAAAAGGCGGCTGCATCTTTTCATCACCCCAGTGCTGCCTCATATGCACAGAACGCCATAGATCTGCCGGCTCTGAAATATCCTTTTCCACCAGCCTGCCGCCCACTCCCGCTATTTCCAAAGAATCAAAGTTTTGCATCAAACATGCAAGCCATGTTTCTTGAGGTACGCAGTCGGCATCCAATGAAGCGACAAATCCTGTATCTATATTTTTTAACGCGGTGTTCCTGGAAGCCGCCAGTCCATAGTTTTTTTTATGCCCTATAACCCTAACCTTAAAATTGGCTATTTTTTTTAGGGTTTCATCTGTCGAACCGTCGTCTATGACCACGACTTCTTTGATAGGATAGGATTGGTTAAAAACCCCTTCCAGGCAAGAGAAAATCGTTTTTGCAGCGTTAAAACAAGGAATATAGAGGCTGACTTCGCCCGGCTTATTCATCTTTAAATCTTTCCAGCGCTTTTTTTAGTCTATTTTTTTCCTCTCTTATCTCCCACAGGTGCGCATCCGCACCCTGATCACTTTTAAGCCGGCTTGCAAGAATATCCGAGGCGCGATTTAACATCTTCTTTGCAACATATTTGGCGTTTTGGTACACACAATAATACAACCTTTTATCAAATTTTATTTTTTTCAATTTTTGCACCTTAAAAGTAAACATGTTTTTAAAACCGTATTTACCCAGGTTGTAATCGTAGCAGCTCATAAGGCATCCGGGACAGTCTCCTGCTAATATCGACTCTCGCATGCGGTTATGCTTAAAGGAATTCCATATGCTAGACAGCCGGACGTCTTTGACATTGCCCAATATCTTATCCGATAAGACCCAGCAGGGAAAAACATCCCCCCGCGCAGAAATGGGGCACGATGTCCATAGGGCGGCGCACCCTATTCTGGCCCCATTGTTTGCGCAGCCACAAAGATATGCCGGGATCGCACGCAGGTATTCTACCGGGTTAGTTGAGATCTTATATTCTAGGCTGCGCTTAATTACCTCCTCTACGCTCTGCTCTATTGCGCTGTGTTCGCTTTGGCTTAAGAAGAAATCAACCTTGCCCTGCTTCTGAACAAGGAAGATATCGCTAAAAGGCTGAAATTTTACCGTCGTGACGCCGTGGCTGCGGGCCAGATCCATCACTTCAGGCAAAGACTTATAATTTTTCCTGCACACTACGGTAGCGATAGTTGTCTCGATCTTGTGAAGACAAAGCCTGTTTAGCGCCTCGACCGCTTTGTTAAAATTGCCCGCCCCCCTCATGGATTCATGGACTTTCTCGGGCCCTTCTATAGATATATTGACCACGCCTATCCCAGAGTCGGCCAGCCTTTTCGCTACGCTGTCGTCTATCAAGGTTCCGTTAGAGGTAAGGCAGGTATTTATTTTTTGCCTGTTGGCAAATGAGATCAAATCATAAATATCATTTCTTAAAAGCGGCTCGCCTCCGCTAAAAACCACGCTGGCAGGGCACAATTTTACGGCGTCTAAGATAAGCTCTTTTATCTTTTCTGTTGTCATCTCTTCTTGCACGCCTGATCCGGGTATCTGACACATGGCACACCTTAAGTTGCAGCGGTTCGTTATGGATATTATGATTTCTTTAAGCCTATCTTCCATTTTTTGACTCTTTCGATAACATTGTTTCGAATTGCTCCAAAGACCCTATCGCCTTTTGTATGGCTGCTTTTTTATCCTTCCCTGCCGCATGCTCACTTTCGAGTTTCTTTAGAAAATCCCTGACAATGCCCGACAGCGAATCAGCTTCCGGCCTTGCCCAGCACGTCTGAAGACATGGCTTGCGGCACCTCTTCATCCTGTCGCGGGCTTCTTGCGCCTGCGCTGTATCTAAACAATCCGCCAAGGTCATTTCTTTGATATTCCCAAAAGACGGACCGCAGCTACGGACTTCTCCGTCCGGCCCGATATCGATAAAAACAAAAGGGTTACACTTCCAAACTTTCTTCGTAAGCGTGCCGTTAAAATAGTCCACCCACAAATAGGGGTCATGAAGAAAAGCTACTAAACCATTATTTTTTTGATATCCGATGATCTTAGCTACCTGTTCCTTGAGAACATCGATGCGCTCTTTTTTGACCCAAAGATCGCCGTCTTTCATGGTATTCTGCATATCATCCTGGGTTTCTTGAAAGCCTCCAGCGCTTTTTTATGCGCTCCTTTTACACCGCGGATATTATCGTGTGTTTCAGGATTTGTCCCGTCCAATGAGATCGCGACATTCGAGAGCCCTGAACCGACAATTCTTTGAGCCATATGGACATCGATCAAACTGCCGTTACTCACCACTTCGGTCTTGAGTCCTTTAGAGACAGAATAAGCGATGATCTCAAAAATATCTTTCCGTAAAAAAGGCTCCCCGCCCGTAAAAAGCACCGTACAATCAGAGTTCCAGCCGGCTATTTCATCTAAGACCCTTTTCAATACCGTAAAATCCAGGTCATCCTCTTTTAATATTTTCTTCACCCCGCACATCTGACAATCAAAATTACACTTGTGCGAAACACTTATAAAAACCCAATAAGGCTTTGCCAATGGCGCATTCAATACCTCTGAAAAATGGTACTTTAAATTTGCCTCGAAATCTTTAAAAAGACCCGTTTTCATCTCACTTGTACAGAATAAAATTACCCAAAACAAGCATATCCATACCGCTGTTCAAGAATGTCATATATGCGTTTTCGGGCGTATTGACTATCGGTTCACCTTTAAGATTAAAAGATGTATTCAACAATGCAGGCACGCCTGTCGCTTCATAAAACCTCTCTATGAGTCTGTAAAAAAGCGGATTGGATCCCCTGTCCACCACCTGAAGGCGGCACGAACCGTCGATATGCGCCGCTGCGGGGATCATGTCCCCTCTTCTGGCTGCAAGAGTATAAAGCATGAACTTCAAAGGATATTGATCTTTGGATTTACCAAATTCAAAAAGGATATCTGCCTTATCCAATAGGACCGACGGCGCAAAAGGCCTGAACGGCTCCCTGAACTTTATCTTAATGTTAACAACATCTTTCATTGCCTTGTTTCTGGGGTCAGCCAAGATCGAACGGTTCCCCAATGCGCGCGGCCCCCACTCAAATCTTCCCTGAAACCAACCCACAACTTTTTGAGCTAAAATGGAATCTACGACCAAACCGATTAGTTCATTTTCATCCTGTATATGCCGATAGCTGATATTGTTAGATACAAGAAAACCCTTGATCTCTTCCTGCGTATATTCTTTGCCCCAATAGGCATCTTTTAAAATAAACTTTCTTGTCTTGGCCAAAAGGCAGTGATAAACATAAAGCGCAGCACCCATTGCTGCCCCGCTATCTCCTGCTGCAGGCTGAATAAATATTTCTTCAAACTGCGTCTCTTTCAAGATGCGCGTATTCGCAAGACAATTCAAAGCAACCCCGCCGGACAAACAGAGTTTCTTAAGCTTAGTTTTTTTATAAAGATGGTCGGCAATTTTTAATAATACATCTTCTATCACTTTCTGGATGCTGGCGGCTATATCTGCATAATACTGATTTTTTCTGGCCTCTTCGTCCGTCAGCGGGTATTTGTCATCGTAAAGCGAGGTTTCCCGAGTAACAAAACGCGCCTTAGGATCTCTTGGCCGGCCAAACAGTTTTTCAAAATGCCTGCTGAAAGTAGTTCTGGTGGAATAAGGAAAGCTAAAATATCTCATATCAAGCCCGAAGCTTCCATCGTCGTTGACTTTGATCACTTTATAGATCTTATCTGTATATTTAGGCTCGCCGAACGCAGCCATACCCATGACCTTATATTCGCCTTCATTTACTTCAAAACCCAAGAATGCCGTAAAGGCAGAATAAAAAAGGCCTAATGAATGAGGAAATCTTATTTCTTCAAAGAGCTTGATATCATTCTTGCCGTTCCCTGTCCAATCCGCCTCTCCCCTGCCGAAAGACGTTGTTGCCCACTCTCCGACCCCATCACAGTTTAAAATAGCTGCATCAGAAAAAGGCGAACAGAAAAAACTGCTTGCGGCGTGAGAGATGTGATGTTCTGAAAACAAAATCTTATCCCTCGCAATTCCGATCTTTTCCTCTATTATGCTTTTAATCCATAATTTATTACCGATCCAATGGATAACCACTTCCCGAAAAACACCAAAAGAATAAGGATAGGTCGAAAAAATAGTCTTGATGATACGTTCAAACTTGGAAAAAGGCTTCTCATTAAAAACTACATAGTCAAGGTCTTTGCCTTTAATTTTTGCTAACCCTAAACAAAAATCAATGGAATTTACAGGAAAGGAGGAATCATGCTTTATGCGGCTGAACCTCTCTTCTTCTGCAGCGGCAACAACTTCTCCGTCTTTAAGAAGGCAGGCGGCGGCATCATGATAAAAACAACTTATTCCTAAAATATAATTATTGATGGCTTAAAAACTCCTGAATATTATCAATTTTTTTACGCAAAACCCAAGAGGGCGATACTTTCTTGATGTGCAAAAAATCAGTACATATTCTGGTAATAATACCTAAGGGGAAAAATAAAAAATAATATGCTACTCCTAAGATAAGGCGCAGCAGAATGCCTATAATACTCTGCCCAAGCTTGCATATTCTTTCAAATATTCTCTTCATCTTTTAAAATAAGGCGTAAATAAATGGCATAACAACAAAACTCTGAGAAAAGATTATCAGGATACCAATAAGAAGAAAAACAATCACCATAGGGATCATCCACCAAAGCTTATTATGCCAGAGAAACGACAATAACTCTTTGAAAATTGCGCATCGGCTTCTTATCCTGCTAAAGACAAATTTAATATTCATTTTTTAGATTCCCCCGTATCTTCAAGCCCGCTTTACTATTTTTCTATAACCTAGAATCAAGAAGACCGTATTTTTTAAGTTCAAGAAACATGGCTCTTGCTATCAAAGCATGACCAAATTCATTAGGATGGAGGAAATCCTTGGGGCGCTCTTCCAACTGCAAAGATTCAGGAGCTATGGGCTCGTTTTTATAATAGGGAAACATATCAAAATGAACAAAATGAAATGAATCGGCTATGGAAGCAAATTTCATATCATTCTCGTTTTCTCCAAAAAGAAGATTTGGATGAATGCAAAACAAGAGTTTAAACCCATACTCTCTCTGCAACCTAGCGATCTCGCTGAAACCGCGATAGATACCCTGCATATCACTAGAAATCTGACCAGGTATGCTTCTCAAATTTGATAATTTTGCCCTTGCTGCATTTAAATTTCCCAATCTAAACACAACGAAAAGATACAACTTTGATCTGTAAAAGATGTTTCTTTCAAGCCATCGAACAAGAGAGCCCCGATTTTCGACATATTTTTTAATAACATCAATCTGCTGTTGTTCGGTAAGACGAGAGTAATTACCCACAAACAAAAGATCAACACCCGGCATTGGTTCATTATCATTAAAATAGAGATTGAAAACAACGACATCCGGATTATAAAGAATGGCTTTTTCTTTTAAAACTTCGACTTCTGCTTCCAAATTATAGCCGCCAACACCAAAATTCATCACCTCGTATCTGGCAAGAAGCTGCTGACTACGTGCTCTTTGATTTAAATCAGCCTCTAACCTCCTGGAGAAAGTTGTTTCTAAGGGCACGAAGGCCCCTTGCGTGATGGAATCCCCCAACATCGCGATCCTAATCAGATTTGTTGGCTTTTCCAAAGTAAAATCAAAATCATAAAACCCTTGTTTGTTGGTCCTACTAGGACCCACATAAGAACTCGGGATGTACTCGTAAACCATCTTTAGATTATTAACAAACCTGATATTCCCTTGCTGAAGAGCCATCTCGGGAGCAAGCCTGAACTTCCTGACGACATATTCCGATACACCAAGTGCAATAGCCGCTGAAATAAAAATAAGAATTAATTTTTGTCTTAAAGACATATATACCGGGTTTCTTTAGCCGTTCGACGGATTTTTACCTAACATCCTATCGATGTGCACATTAAACTTTTTAAATCTATCCCACAATGAATCAAATTCATGCCTATAGGCGCAAAAAAGAAGACATGGACGGTTACAGTGTTTGATATGCTCCCTGAACCGCCCAGCCTCTTTCGATGTCCATAATTCCTTAAGAGGCTTTTGCGAAACATCTCCAAATGAAACATTACCTGTTAAAGGATCTTGAGCGCAAAAATATAATTTATGGTCCTGCGTTACTATAAGACGGCTCAAGCCGAGATAACAGCTTCTAACCCTTGGCATTTGATTACGGAAATATAGTTTTGTCAGTTCAAGCTGCTGAAAAGAACTAGTAATGAAACTGGAAAATTCGCCCTTTTTGAGTCGAATAACATCGTTGATACTGCTATCAAGTGTATTGAAATTTTCTTCGCCTATCCATGTATCCGAAAAAACATCCTGCGATTGATCAGTATTATCCGGCACAACGGGCTGGAACTGAACCCAATCCACGCCTATTTTTTTGGCAAAAACTACCATCTGAGGCAACTTCTGAATATTCTGTCTCATCACAGTGCACAGAATGGTAATACGGGGCTTTAACGATCCTTTTTCAGCCCGTCTGCTCAATAAATTTTCTAAGTTTCCTACGACCTGTTCAAAGATGTGCTCCCCTCTGATGCTTTCGTAAGTTTCTTTATCCGGCCCGTCAATCGAAAATGTCAGGCATGACAAGCCGCAATCAAAGACGCGGTCGATCTTATCTGCGTTAAGCAATAAACCATTGGTATTGACCGTTGAAGCCATTCCTAATCGAGAAGCACATTGAACCAAATTAAAGATGTTCTCTTCAATAAAAGGCTCGCCACCCACAAAATATACCTCTTTTATCCCGATGCGGTACGCCTGCAAAATCAAATTCTTCATTAGAGAAACGGACAGCTCATAGGGCTTACCTGTACTTTTGAGCTCTTCCATTTTTTTGTGCATATTGCACATTTTACATCTAAGGCCGCATTTGAAAGTAAAACACAGCTGTAACATGTCCGGAGCCATCAAAGGATAATTTAATTTCTCCGAAAGAAAAAAAAGAATATCTCTCTGGGTCCGTTGATATAATTGTTTTATTCTCATAGATCGCAAAAGCAAGGCAATAGACACGGGTGATTGCAATCCTTCAACCTATCTCTCGCCTTGTCCGCCTCTTTAGAGAAAAAAATTGACTTCAAAGATTTCCTTTTAATATTGCCATAACAATCAAAACACGTAGTGACGTCTCCGTTTTTGGCGATTAATACCGTCTTTGAGCCATAGCCGCATTTAACGTCTTGCTGCGTTAAAAGATTACGGAAATATTTCTTCATCAGGATAAGATTATGCTCTGAATTGCGCACAAGGCCCGGATTCTGCCTTTTGAAATCCACCAGTGAATCTAATGTCGTATCTAATAAATAAAGCGTATCAGGCTGGATCCAATACTTAACGCGGCTTGACCGTTCTTTCATGATTAGATTATTGGCCAAAAGCGGCTGGAATTGAATAGAGTTTACGCCAAACGTTTTTAAACGATGCGCCAAAGGCAGCAGCTCGTCTAAATTATGGCCCAGGACAATAGAGATAGTATTGAAGTTTATGTTCTGTCCCGACTTTTTTAGCTTGGATAAAGCCTCTAATGCGGTCATCGTCTTTTCAAAAGAACCCTCCTGCCCACGGATATCGTCGTGGATATGGGCAGACAACGCGTCAAGGGAAATGCTTAACGATAACCGGCCGCAGGCAAAATACGGCAACAACCTATTAATAAACGCCCCATCCAATACTATGCCATTGGTCAGTATGCCTATGCGATATTTTATATCGCGAACAAAATCTAAAATCTCAAAAATATCGCTTCTCAACAATGCCTCCCCTCCGGACAATACAAACTCCTTAATGCCCCAATCTTTAGCCTCAAAGAGAAGGTCTTTAACTTCTCCAGTCTTCAACTCCTCTTTAGATCCGTCGCTCCTGATCTCGCAGATATTGCACTTGAGGTTACATTTATGGGTGATATCAAGAATTATATACTCTGGTTTTGCGGATATATCTACGCCCTTCTTCAGGCTTCGATATTCAGCGATATTGCCTGACAGATACACGGCCTTATGCAGGGCAAAATAAAAATAAACCTTCAATTTTTCAACCAGATTAAGATTATTTTTTGCATTCATCAAGCGTCGGCCTAAAAGATAAGAAAAACGCGGTATCTTTATAAAATTAACTAATGTTGCCAACGCGAAAGAAAACTTATTACCCGTATTTAATTCTTTCAACAATGGTTGGTCACGATGGAGATGCTGGACAAGAAAATTGCCTCTTCCGTAAAAATAGGCCTGCCTTAAAAACGACACGACGCCCGGATGGCAGTCATGAAAAATCACGATATCCTTTCTATAGATAAATTTGTGCCCTTTTTTAAAAAGGCGCCAGAAAAAATCCAGGTCTTCACCGGCAGGCAAGGGGAAAGACCCGTTAAACTCCTCATTTTTTATAAGTGTCTTTTTTAACGAAACATTGCACGTAGGAAAAAAGACCACTTCTTTATTGCCATTGATATCTACATGGATGGCGCCGTCGCTTAAAAACTGACTGACGACGGCTTTGATATTACGAGGGTCGACTCTTGTCGAGCCTCCTATGGCTGAAGCAGTCTCACAAGCCCTATGCGCTTCTACCATGCGCCTTGCCCAGTCTTTTGCCAAAATACAATCATTGTCCGTAAAGCCCACTATTTCGGACCGGGAATGTTTCATCCCTAAGTTTCTTGCGGTTGCAGGCCCGCGCCGGCTTTGAGAAAAATACCTAAAATTCTTACGCTCTCTTGACATTCCTTCCAGCATATCTTTAGTGCCGTCGGTTGAACCATCATCTATAACAATAACCTCAAATTTATCTTTAGGAAAATCCTGCAAGAAAATAGAGCCTAAACACTGTTTCAATCTCTCTTTACGATTATAAGATGGAACTATAATAGAAATATCCATATTTTATTTAATGATATCAGAACCGCCGATAGCTATCCGGCTGGCTGAAAATCATTACGTATCCGGCCCCATCGCTTTTTTGTAAGCATTTAATAAGTTTTGCGCAGTATTCGCCCAGCGGTATTTTGTTTCTGCCCGTTTCCGTGCCAGCCGCCCCATTTTTTCTCTCAAATTTTTATCTGCTAAAAAGGTATTAATGCCTTTTGCGAGAGAATTAAAGTCACCTGCTTTTGTCAACATTCCCACACCGGCCAGCATCGCAGAGACTTCTCCTACATTGCTTGCGACAATAGGCTTGCCTCCGGCAAGATATTCCACGATCTTTAACGGGCTCTTACACTTTGTCACATCCGTCTCCTCAAAAACAGCAACGCAGACATCTGCCGATGCAATATAAAACGGAACTTGATCATGAGGTACAGCACCTGTAAAAATAATTTTTTCTTCCAACCCGAGATTAGACACCAGCCCCTTAAGATTTTCTTTCAAAAATCCTTCCCCGACTATCATAAACCTTACTTGCGGATTTTCATGCAGCACGATATTTGCGGCATGGATCAACAAATCAACATATTGAGCGCCGTGAAGTTGGCCTATATAAAGAACCAAAGGCCCATCAATGCCATATTTCTGACGCACACATTCCCCATCAAGATCAGGACGAAATTTATGCAGATCAACACCAACTGGAGTCATAAAAATTTCTGCCGGTTTTTTGCCGAACCGCATGGCCAGCTTCTTTAAATGCTGGCTAGCCACGGAAACAGTATCCGCAAGCAGAGGCAAAAACCTCTCCAATACCTTAAAAGTATAGCCTATGAAAAAAGTCTTGTAGGTTATCCTACAAGATTCAAAAAATATCTTTTCTTCCCAATCATCCCAATCATAATGGAGTGGTTTACCGTTGGCAAAAGCGGCAATCACCGAAGGAATAGATGAATAATGATGGCATTTCTGAAAATGCACCATATCTGCCCACTTCGCCAGCCTCTTAAGTTTGCTTATATTGCGCAAAAGGGCTCCCGGAGAAAGTGTGCGATCAAGCGCATACAGTTGAAGACCATTCAAGAGCTCAAATGAAGGCCTCTGGCCGTTTTTAAAAGGGAAATAGCATAATTGAACGGTGTGCCCATTTTTAACAAATTCTTCTGCGATACTCTTGATCCTGATCGTCCACGGCTCTGATGAATCAAAGAGATCATGGGGGTGGACCATTAAAATATTCATCCCTCAACCTTCCTCTTTAACACTTTCTAATATGAACGCGTTAGACGCCGCAAGAACCAAACATAAAACATATAAACGAATGAACAAAAAGAAAGGCATGCCAAAAGTACCCATCGAATAATACCCCTCTTCTTCTGGCTTTCTGAAAAAATCTTCACAGGATGCTTCAAAATCCTTGGGCTGAATTTTTTTATAAAGTTAAAGACCTTGATGATTCTTTTTAATAGGGCTTTTTCCAGACAAGAAATAGTGATCATCTTTTCGTGCATCCAGATGTTACGGCCAATATCATCGCAGCTTTTGTAGCAACCCGCCTCTTTAATATCAGGATCATTGCCGATCAGTCTAAAAAAAAGATCACTCTTTTCGTAAACACATGTTTTTTTTCGAAACATCTTCTGTTGCGGAGAATTCCAAATTTCGGAAAAATTATTTTTATAAAGCGACCCTGCCGGAATACGGTGTGCCTTAAGGCATGAATGCACTTCACCGTTTGGGATGACACGTGCAAAAAGCCATCCGTTATAACAAGGCATTGAATCGATGATATTGCGATCATATAGGGCTTGTTGGGCATCCTGGGAAACGGATATCCTGCGCACAAATTGATTAAAATTCGAAAGGTAGGCGCCTGTTGCCCCTAAATGATTATTCCCATCCAATCGTCTGCTCACCCGCCGACACGCCTCTTTCAACTCTGTTAATTGCTTCTCATCTAAAAGAAGTACGTCCGTTACATGAGGCATCGTATCAACAAGAGCAAAACCGAGCATCTCTGATCCTGTCTCAACAGCAAAGTCGACCATCGCTTCCAGCTCAAAATAATTCTTATTAAAAATCACGTTATAAATATGTACACTGGGCTTACCGTTCTTGTGCGTATTCAAATAGATCAGGTTTTCTTTGATCCTTCGAAAATCATCCTCCGTTCGCTTGGGGTGTGTCTGGGCATACGTCTGTGGCGTGGCTGCCCAAGTACTGACAGTAATGGAATCCAGTCCGATCTCTATCAGACGGTCAAGCTTCTCTTTATCGAGCAGAGTAAAATTAGTATTGACCAAGCAAAATAAGTTCTTTTTTTTGGTATATTCCAATATTTCCATGATATCCGGATGCATAAAGGGTTCACCGCTTCCCGAATAAGCTATCTCTTTGACACCCTTTTGCGCCAACTCATCCAAAAGCCCCTTTACCATCCCCAATGGCAAAGATTCATTTTTTTCCTTTTCAGAAAGGCGGGGGGTTTTAAAAAGAGGAGAATTGCACCAGCAGGCCAAACACGCGTTATTGCACCGGTTGGTCAAGTCAATCTGGACATGCCAAGGCCCACAATAAGCATATTCTCCGTCATAAATACCCAAAATGTACAAATATTTCTGTTGCAGATTCTTCCATGAAAGCTCTTGCATCGCCTTTTTAATTGTTGCTTTCAAACCATGGCGTCTTAAGTAGCCTATTAGAACCTCAATAAAAGAATCCTGCCGTTCCTTGATTGGAAAAATTTTTATTTTCCCTTTTGTCACTGCCTTTCTCCTGCCATGCTCCATCCAAAAACCGTAGGCCCGGCGTTTCGCCTCCTCTAACTCTTCCACAGTAAGATGCTCCGACTCAAACACACAACTGTGATTGCCGTCATACAAAGACCAATCTTTCGTAAGGATCTTTTTTTTCTTTTCCAATTCATCAAAAAGAGCGGTTCCAGGAAACGGCGTAGCGATAGAAAACTGAACGGAAAACGGTTCGAGCCGTTGAGCCAGGCAAATCGTCCTTTCAATCGTTTCTTTGGTCTCCCCGGGAAGGCCGAATGTAAAAGTCAAATGGGTCTTAATACCTAATTGATTTGTCAAAAGGATCATCTCTTCGGCCTTTTTAAGGTCCATACTCTTACCAATATTACGAGTGAGATTTTCAGCGGCTGATTCAATGCCATACTTCACTGCCCAGAGTCCGGCCTCTTTCATACTTTGCAGGATTTCGTCGTCCATCAAATCCGGACGCGCCATGATCGCCCACGGGGTTTTCTCCAAGCCTCTCTTTTTAAATTCTTCGCAAAGCTTGAGCATCCGCTCTTTTCCAATATTAAATGTATCATCATCAAAATATATGGATTTAAACCCTTTTTCTTTAACAAGAAACTCCATTTCATCTGCAACATCTTTAACATCCCTGGGACGGTAATGATTCCCCTGATACATCACTTGTGGCCAAAGGCAAAAAGCGCACTGAAAAGGGCATCCCCGTGAAGCCATCATCTGAACACTTGGAACCGGCATCCCACCTGGGGCATCCAGATATTGATGCATAGGCAGGCCATCCCTTTGAGGCCATGAAAGCAAATTAATATCAAACGGCTTTCGCTTAGGATTTTTGACGATCCCGGGACCGTCTCTAAAAATGAGCCCATCGACTCTCAACAAATCTTGCCCTTCTTGTAAAGATTGAGCTAATTCCAGCAAAGAAAACTCATACTCCCCGAATAAAACATAAGAAATAAAAGGATGATCCTTTAAGAATTGAGGCTTATATATTTCTGAATTAGGGCCGCAAAGAATTATCGGCAATCCCGCGGAAGATATTTTTTTCAAAAGCCCCATATCGTAGTAAAAAGAAGGAACGGATGTCTCCGCAACGAGATAATCGACATTCGTGTCTAAGACTTTCTTAATAAACTGCTCTTCGGACATCTTTTCAGCAATAGCATCGATCAAAACAACATCAACATGATTTTTTTCAAGGAGCGAAGCGGCATACGCAAGAAAAAATGGAAAAGGCAAATAACCACCCTCTTGCTCATCCCGCATATGAGGCCAGCGGGAACCGGCCCTGACGCCGTAATGCCCATTTCGGTGCCACGGAATATTAGCCAACAGAAACTTTTGTCTTTGCTTTAAATTTATCATTCCATTATTTTTCAAAAACGGCGGTGTTTCCTGCCTTATTTTTAGCGAAAATCCCGTTTAGCTCGCATTGACGCAATTTCTCTATACGGGTATCTAAAAAATAATCTTTCTCGGATATAGTTATCCTTCCGGAAAAAAGATGCGAGAAACCTGGCGGGATCTGTCTTGCGTCAGCAGGAATTAACTTTCTAAAACCAATGATATGGGCCGAATGGGACAAAGGCGGATTCTGGATAATGGATGAAAAATATTCTTGCTGGTCCAAGAGCTCCATCGAAAAAGAAGGCCGAAAGCTATCTCCCAGCGGAAATCTTACTGCCACAAGATCAAAAGGCCGATCTCCGATAAACAGATCATGCCACTGGTCATCAACACGCTTAAAATCTTGCTGAATATGCCCGCTCACCCACGACTTATAGCCGTATCCAACCAAGCTCACTATGCGAAATTCTTCAATATAAAGCCACTCTTTCGCCTCCACATCAATATCCCAGAAAAAAATACCTTCTTCACCCATCCTAACAGACCATATCTGGCTTATTGGCAATTCCTGAAAAGATACTTTTATCTTTACAAAGTCATCCGTTTTCTCCAAAATTTCAGTATCAGCTAAAGAAGAATCAGTGGAAAAACCCAATGTGTGAATACCGCAGCTAAAACCGGGTTTCTGTGTCAGCTCTAAATCTTTCCAAAAAATACTAAACCCGGCTCCCTGATCATAAGCAAATTTTATATTCCCCTTGGAAAAAGAAACGTGATCCGGGACAGGCAAACGCGGTGAAGATATTTCTATGTTCCTTGGCGAGACTTTCTTCCTGAAAAGGAACAAGAAATATTGAACCCCTCTACGGAAGGCATAAAATAAACCTCCATCTTTCAGGTGATTCTTAAATTTTTTCCAATCTTTCTTAAAGCCCAATTTCAATTACTCCCTTATAAAATGAATAGCGGCCGGGCCTGACTTTTTCAATATTGGCCTTTTGATACTGCAAAAGCCTTGCCCTATAAAAACTATCCGTATTTTCTACAAGGCCCTTCAACAAAGAATTACCAGGCTCTCTCTTAAAAACAAGGTTAGGCAAACCATCGCCGATAGCCTCCATCAATTCCGTCTGGCCATACCAGAATCTAAAAGGAAGAATGTCATAATCCTCGGTAAAATCTTCGGAAAAATCCCCCCCATACGACGGCGCGCTCTTCCAATGCTTATAGCTCGTCGAAAGCATAAGATTGGCTTGTTCGATTTCCAACACAGTTTCTTCATGGATTTGCGTCTCAACCATCCAAGAGATACGATTTTTCCCTTCCATTAAGATCTGCCACCTCTGCGAAACAGGCAAGTGCGGCCAATGGCCCGTTGCAACGATCTTTTTATCTGTTTTTTCATTGATCTGCCAAAGGGCCTGAAAAGAATCAAGCCAAATACCAGAAGACCGCAAAGACGTATAAAGGCTCAAGCCTGAAGTCAATTCTTTTTCACCGGAAAAAATACGGCCTTTGCCATTATCGAAAACGAAATTGAATCCTGCCCCGTCTAATTTAAGGACAAGGCCCGAAGGAGGATCCTGCAAATGGATGCCTCGCCCCAAAGCAACCTGCCCATGAAAATATGCGTAGTGTCCGGCCTTCACAGGCTCGCTCTTAGAAGGAATGATGAGGGAAGAAATAAGGCCGATCCACCTACTTTCTTTTTCTGTAGTTTTATTCAGGCTTAAAATCCTGGCACCCGGATGAGAGAAAGACTTAAAGACAATATCCGGATAGCCGCTCTTCTCTACGCTTTGCAAAGCCACAGAAGAAACCTTATTGTTCTTCCAGCGTACAGGATAAGTCCGTCCAAAACCCTGCCCAACATCCAAGCTCCCGTTTTCTAATACCGTAACCCAAGTTTTATAAACGTCTTTCAGCACCAAACAGAAATCCTGATGAACAAACAAGATGGGCGTTTTTAACACCATTTCCACTTTAACATCCAGTAAATTTTCCTCGGGGAAAGAAAAGTTGAAAATCTGTGTCAATCCTTGATTGGGGAATTTCATAGTCAATACCAATGCTTGATCGGAAATTTTTCGGGTTTCCCAGTAAGCTTCGCGTGAGTGAAAAAATTTTTGGGAAGTCTGAAAAACAGCGGAAAACCCCCAATCTTGAGAAACCTCTTTCCCCCCATAAAAAAGCTGAATCTTTTTTTGCTCGGCATCGATCGAAAAAGAACTTGCTCCCGACTTTATCTCCTGCTGCGAACAGACCAGCTCCCGATGAGCCTTTTCCAAGGCACGGCGGCGCTCTTCCTCTCTTTTCCCAACGGTCTCCATATAATAAGCAATGACCTCATCCGGAGAACCCCTGAAAATAATCCGACTTTCATCCAAAAGAATGACATGGCCACACAAAGACCTGATCTTAGACATATCGTGACTAACGACAACGAGCGTTTTGCCTTCCTTTTTCAAATCTAATATTTTTTTTGCGCATTTGATCTGCGCTTCTTCATCGCCAACAGCAAGAACGTCATCGATCAAAAGAACATCCGGGTCCACAAAAACTGCCAAAGCAAAAGCGAGCCGCAGATACATTCCTAAAGAATAATACTTAACAGGCGCATCTATGAATTTGCCGATTTCTGCGAAAGAAATTATCTTTTCCATCTGCTCATCCAACACTTCTGCCCCAATACCATAAGTACGGGCATTAAGCATAATATTTTCCCGGCCGGTAAACTCCGAATTAAATCCCGCCCCCAGCTCCATCAATGTGGAGACCTTGCCCCGCACAGCGACATCTCCTTTGTCAGGCATGATCATGCCCGCAATCAATTTTAGCAATGTCGTCTTCCCGGCTCCATTATGGCCGATCACCCCCAAAACCTGCCCTTGCTCCACGCAAAGATTGATGTCCTTAAGGACCCAAATCTCCTCCCAAGAGACATTTCGATCCTGGATAAATTTAATGCGATATTTTTCCCAAACATCCTTGAATTCTATCGCCTTCATATTTTTTTCAAGATCTTAGGTTCCAGCTTAAGGAAACAAACGTAACCGCCCATAAAAAAAATAACGCTGATCCCCACGCACGCAAAAAAAGTCCATCCGGAAGACATCTTGGCCGCAAAAAGAATATCCTGGTAGAACACAACAAAATACGTCATGGGGTTTAAAAAAAGCACCCAACGGTAAAAAGGATCCAGCATACCCGAGGAATAAAAAACAGGCGTGACCCAAAACCAGATCATGAGCCCTATGGAAAGAAAATGCGCCATATCCCTCAAAAATACGTTAGCGACGGAACATAACAGGCTTAATCCGGCCACAAACAACAAATACAACAAGATCGCGCATAAAAGCGCGGGCAGCAATAAAAAAACTTTTAAGTTGAAAAAAATAAAAAGGGGCAGGAGGAATAGCAGCCCGATGCAGAAGTTTAAAAAATTGGCCAATACCACGGATATTACAACGAATTCTCTCGGGAAAGAACTCTGCTTCAAAATAGAAGAATGGGCAAAAAAAGCCCCTGCCGCCTCAGATAGTGTATTGGAGAAAAAAGCCCAAGGGATCATTCCGGATAGAATAAAAAAAGCATAATTCTTTGCCTGTACCTTAAAAACCTGGACAAAGATAAAATTTATACTAAAAGCAAGGATGAGAGGAATAATGACCGCCCACCAAAGCCCAAGCATCGAGCCTGAATACTTGCTCTTTAGGTGTTTTAAAGACATCTCCCACAATACAGCCTTATAGGAAAACAACTTCTCTATGCGAGCGCGAAAATTCATCTTCAATAGTTTAAACGCTTGTCGTCTGGATTTCAAGCAAAAGGTTTAGGGCTTCTTTGACTGTGGTTTAGAGGCAAAGATAATGGCCGCATAGCAGAAAATGACCAAAAAAAGAGGCACAGGCCGGACAGATATGGATGCCCAGGGGATACGGTTAAGATACATATGTAACCTTATAAAAATAGAGATAAAAAATTCTACGCTCGAAGCTATTGGGCCGGCACAAGACGGCCATAGGCTCCCTAGGCTTATCAATACAAAACCGCCTGCCATAATAAGCGTTGCCAAAGGGGCTGCAACCATGTTTGCTAAAATAGAAATACAGGAAAAGGTCTTAAATACGTAGGCCAATAAAGGCACTGTACCTAGCCAGGCGGCAAAAGAAACACAAAAACAATTTGCAAGGCCGCAGGATACCCTGGATTTCCACACGCCTGCCGGAAAGACATTCTTTAACTTAGGATATATCCAAAAAATAAAAAAGACGCTTAAAAAAGATAACTGGAATCCGACTTGGAATAACTGTGTCGGGTCAAAGATCAAAATGGCCAAAGCTGCCAGGGCCAATGAATTCAAAAAATGAGGCGGCCTCCGGAGCAAATACGTCAAAAGATATGCCGCGGTCATGACCGTTGCCCTTACCACCGGACTCGAAGCGCCTGTTAAAATGCAATAAACCACCAAGAGAAAAATCGTCAGGCAAAGCCTCAACGTCCGACGGACCCTGATAACCTTAAAGGCCAACAGAATAGCAAATGCCAAAAAGGCCGTGTGGGACCCGCTGACAACCATCAGGTGCCATGTCCCTGTTTTTATCATAGCTTGCTTTAATTCCGCAGGGACTTTTGAGCCATCGCCCAAGAGCATTGCAACAAGAGTATCGAAAAAAGGATTTGTAAGGCGGGCGAAAATAAAACTTTCTATTTTATGTTTTAAAGCCAGGATGAGCTGGACCGCATGATCCCTCCTGCCCCCTCCTATCTTATCGAAAAAATTATCTTTCTTAATAGTAAAAATGGCTGCTGATCTTTCGTCACCTATGCCGGCCTTCCTGTAAAGCCTGTGTAAAGCCCCCTCGGCGAAGATCTCATCGCCGTAATGATAATCAGCCTTTACATATGATTCTACCCTGACCTTGCCCCATCCCCGGCTTGGCACCCCATCTGCGATCACCTCCTGCGGCGCCATCATAAATGTTGACTTACGCTGTGACACATGTGGGTCAGAACAAATGATGCCGCGGACGAGGAGCGTTTCTTTTGAAAAATTTGCGACGTTGGCTAACGATGAAGAAGGCAAGGCTTTTGCCTGAATAATATCTAAAGCGCCTGACAAAAAGGCTAAACCGAAAATAAAATACGCGCATAAGCGCTTATTGCGGAAATAAAATGCGGCTATAGAGACAGCTACAAGGACTACAAAAAGCAATACCGCCGGTACATGGCAATAATACCCTGCCACAATGCCAAAACAGAAACAAACGCACCATATAACCAATGGCTGGAACAACATCCTATCTCCGATTCACCTAGCTCTTGTCACTCTCAGCATTTTTCATCGCTCCAGGTTTATCACTCGCACCGCAGTATCCCTGTACGCACACGAAGTTTTTTGCCGTTGGCTTCGGTTTACGTCTCGTCCGTAACGCGGACATTCCCTCGATAGGTAAATAAAAGAACCTTATATTATGCTTCGGTCAGGTCCGCAACGGCCTCGCCGTAACCCCTTTGCCAACGTCTGCCAAAAAACTTCTGATGTGTGCTTTACAGGGACACTGCAGTGCTCATGCAGATCTATTGCAACGCTAAGGGTCGGCGACGATGGTCACCCGCAGACCCCCGTAGCGGAAAGGGAACCATTGACATCAAAGATGTCAATGGGGAAACCACGGGAGGGTTTCCAAATGGGGGATCGGGGGGCCAGGGTGACCTCGTTGACGACCCTACGCTTGCTAACAGGAATTACATCGCGAAAAAGTTTATTGGAAAAAGTGCTTTGAGGGGAACGGATAGGGGAAAGCTACTTATCTTCTTGCGCGGCAATGCGCAGGCGCTCGATGCCCAAGCTATTCAATACATCCAGAACGCGCACAACATTTTTAAACGCTACAAGGCGGTCTACTTCGATGACGACAGATACCGACGGGTTGCGCCTGGCAGCAGTTACAAGTTGAGTTTCGAGTTCCTTTAAAGTCACGACATTGCCTTCCAGATAAAGAGGGCCCTCGCTGGAAAGCGTTATATTGACGATCTCGTCTTTGGCCTGCGTGCTAGTCACATGTTTTGCCTTGGGCAGATTTACCTTGATATGTTTGCTCTTTGACGGATTAAACGTATAAAGCAGGCTAAAAGAGATAAAAAAGAATATGAACATGTTCAGGACAATATCCGTCATGGCTACGGACTCCAGGTTAACCATGTATTTACGGCTGGGGCCGATCTTCATCGCAACCTCTCCTCAACTATGATCTCCAGGAGCCTGCTGGAATAGTCATCCAACTCATGGCCGAAATATTTTATCTTCGATATGAAATAGTTGTAGAAAAGATAATAGGGAATGGCCACCATAAGCCCGGCAGCTGTTGTTATCATCGCCTCATAAATACCGGAAGCCAGGGCGCTGACTGTTACATCATTGCCGGCCTTCTCCCATGCCATGAAAGCCCGGATAAGACCGGTGATAGTGCCCAGAAAGCCCATGAGTGGTTCTATGCCCACAACAGAGACCAGGCCGCCCAATCTCCTCTCCAGGTTTTTTACGTAGTGATTACCTATCCTCTCAAGCATTTTTTCCAGGTCATGGCGGCTTAATTCCTTGTTTTCCAAGACCGCCTGGAACATGGCCGGGAGCGGAAATTCAGAGTGGTTACGGCATACCTTGAGAGCCTCATCATATTTTCCATCGAGTATATGCTTATAAATGATATTAGAGAATGATTCCATGTCCAGCCTATAGACCCTGTGGATCACGAATAATCTTTCCAAGATAATAGCCAGCCCGACTACGGATGCTAAAATTATCGGGATCATCACAGGCCCGCCCTTGACAATAAAATAAATCATGCTCTCTCCTTGATTTTGACTATTTTAAGTATTAATTCCCTGCAAAATCAACTCCGCAGCCTGCTCGAAAATTATCGATAGAGAATTTTCGAGTGCATAGGCAAGGAGTCAATTATTTACCTATGGTTATGTATCTTCTTAAAAGTCCTAACTTGCTGTCCGAGATGCCATTGATCTCATTAAGATCGTCGACACTCTTGAAGCCGCCGCGGTTTACCCTGGCTGCAATGATATCGTCGGCGGTCTTAGGCCCGATCCCCGGCAATTTTAGAAGTTCATCCCGCGTTGCCGTATTGATATCTACGACACTATGCTGTTTTTTTGAATGGATATCTACGAGACAAATGTTGCAACGAATAGTCTTTTTAAAAAAGCTCAACCCTATTCCAAGAGCCAACAGCAGAGAAACGAACAAAAGCACCCTGCGTTCCTGGCCGGTCAAAGGGCCCATCAGACTACAATGCTCACGAGCTTATTCATAACGACGATCACCTTTTTTGGGATCGCGCCTGCGATCCACTCTCGCGTCTTTATGTCGGCAAGCGCCGCTTTCTTTATATCGTCCTGCACCGCGTGGATGTCAACTATGATCTTGGAGCGCACCTTCCCGTTGACCTGGATAACATACTCAACGTCCTTCTTAAAAAGGTATTTCTCGTCGTATTTCGGCCATCTTGATCTAAAAACACTTTCCTTGCGGCCCAACATCTGCCACATCTCTTCACATAAATGCGGGACAAAAGGCGCAAGCAGAAGCACAGCGGTCTCTATGGCCTCTACAGCAGCCTGATACTTCTGCTCTTGCGGCGAAAGCTTGTAAAGCTCGTTGACCAGCTCTATTATCCCAGAGATCGCGGTATTAAATTTAAAACCGCCCTCCATGTCCTGCGTTACCTTCTTTATCGTCTCGTGCATCTTCTCCATGACTACGCGCAGGCCCTCGGTGTGTTCCTCCGGCAACGCGCTTCTATCGTGCGCCGGCAACGCGCTGACCAGGCGCCATACTCGGCTCAAAAAACGCCAGGCTCCGTCTATGCCTTTATCGTTCCAGTCCAGTTCCGCCTCCGGCGGCGCGGCGAACAATATAAAAAGCCTAAGCGTATCCGCGCCGTAATCCTTAATGATCCCGTCGGGGTCAACGATATTGCCGCGGGATTTAGACATGACCTCGCCATCTTTTAATACCATCCCCTGCGTCAGCAATTTATCGAATGGCTCATTAAAACCGACCAGGCCGATATCGCTTAAAAACTTGGTAAAAAACCGGGAATACAAAAGGTGCAGGACCGCATGTTCTATGCCGCCGATGTACTGGTCAACCGGCATCCAGTATTTCGCTTCTGCCTTATCAAATGGTTCTGTACCTGCCCCGGGCGAGCAAAATCTTAAAAAATACCACGAGGAATCAATGAATGTAGCCATTGTATCGGTTTCCCGGCGTGCCGGCTTTTTACATTTTGGGCATTTTGTCTCTACGAATTCCCTGACCTTAGCCAACGGACTGCCGCCTTCGCCCGAGATCTCTACATTCTTAGGCAACCTGACCGGTAGATCTTCATATGGCACGCCAACGACACCGCATTTATCGCAATAGATGACCGGTATGGGCGTACCCCAATAACGCTGACGCGAGATCAGCCAATCGCGCAGCCGCCAATGGACACAGCTTTTGCCTATAAGCCCTTCCTCCATCCACGAAGCTATCCTCTGCTTGGCTTCCTCATTCGGCAAACCGTCAAATCCGCCGGAGTTAACCAAAACACCCTCACCTTCATACGCCTCACTCAAATCTTCCGGTGACTGATAACCGGCGGCTTGTGACTGAATTACAATGCGCATCGGCAGCCCGTGCTCTTTGGCAAAAAGAAAATCTCTCTGGTCATGCGTAGGTACTGCCATAATAGCTCCGGTACCATACTCCATCAATACGTAGTCTGCCAACCAAATCGAGATCTTTTCAGAATTGACCGGATTTATGGCAAAGGCCCCTGTAAAACATCCCTTTTTTTTAACATCTCCGGCAACGCGCTCCATCCTGCTTTCCTGGGAGACTTCCTCGATAAAATCCAAAACCTCTTTCTCCTGGGGTTTGCCCCGGACAAGCTCTTTAACACAAGCATGTTCCGGAGCCAAAACAACATAAGTTGCGCCAAAGATAGTATCCGGCCGGGTGGTAAAAACACGCAACAATTGGCCATTCTCTAATTTAAAATATATCTCGACGCCGTAACTCTTGCCGAGCCAGTTCTTCTGCATGGTCAAAACAGCTTGAGGCCAGTTTTTCAAACTGCCAAGATCGTCTAATAGCCTATCGCTATAAGCGGTTATCTTTAAATACCACTGCTCCAATTCTTTTTCTACTACCGTCGTATGACAACGCCAGCACCCGCCCTGGATGACTTCCTCATTAGCCAAGGTTGTAGCGCAACTCGGGCACCAGTTCACGTAAGAGGCCTTTTTGTAAGCCAGGCCCTTCTCCATCATCTTTAAAAAGATCCACTGGTTCCACTTATAATAATCAGGCAGGCACGTAGAAACTTCCCTGTCCCAATCATAGGAAAACCCCATACGCAGCATTTCCTTCTTCATCCAATCAACGCACTTTAAGGTCCACTCCTCGGGGTCAGACTGATTTTTTATAGCGGCGTTTTCAGCCGGCTGGCCAAAGGCGTCGAAGCCCATCGGATGCAGGACGTTATACCCCTGCATGGTTTTATAGCGGGCTATCACGTCTCCTATGGTGTAATTGCGCACATGGCCCATATGGATGCGGCCGGAAGGGTACGGGAACATCTCCAGGCAATAATATTTTGGCCTGGACGGATCTACGGCAGACTTATAAGTCAAGTCATCCTTCCAAACCTTTTGCCATTTTTCTTCTATTGTTTTAAAATCAAATTCCATAACCTAACCCGCTAATTTTCTGACTCTATTCAAATTCATTTTATCGGAGCGCGGCGTATCCTTTGGCGTCTCTAAAATAAAAGCCGCGTCTTTTAAGCCCGGATGGTTCACAATATGACGGAAGGCTTTTGTGCCTATAAAACCCTTGCCTATATGATCATGCCTGTCGATGTGCGTACCGCAGTCGCTTGCGGAATCATTCAAATGCACAAGATGCAAGGCCCCTTTGCCCACCTTGGCATCGACTTCGTCGATAAGCGCATCGAATACTTCGGGTCTACGGATATCGTAACCTGCGGCAAATGCATGCGCCGTATCCAGGCATAAACCAAGCCTGGACCTATCCTCAACTGCGTCAAAAATAATTTTATGGTGATCGAAGGTAGACCCAAGCCAGCTGCCGGAGCCCGATGTATTTTCCAATAGCAGCTTGACTCCTTTTAGATCCTTGGTCTGGCGAAAAATAATATTCAGGGCTTTGATAAAACTGCCCAACCCGTCGGCCAATGTGGAATTTTTAAAGCTTCCCATATGCGTCACTAGGTACTGGGCGCCCAGCATGTCAGTCTCGCGCATATCCTCTATATAGCCCTCAATAGATTTTTTATAAAGGACATCATAACTCGTGGCCAGGTTTATAAGATACGGGATGTGTACCGCCACTACTCTGATCCCGCTGGATCTTAGCCTGTGCCTAAACTCATGGCTGTCTTCCTCGCAAACCCCACCCTGGCGCCACTGCCTGGGATTCCTTGAGAAGATCTGCATTGCCGTGCATCCTAAGCTTGCGGCACGGTCAACTGCCTCGTATATCTTGCCGCTCGCGGAGACGTGTACGCCTAGATACATAGCAATAGCCTAAGCCTGTTCTTTGCCAGGATCTTTTAAAAAATCAGCTATGGTTGCCATCAGTTCGATAGTATCGTAGGGCTTTAAAAAGAAGGCATCAGCCTTAGACGTTGCGGACTGATGGTTTGCGGCTTCCTGGGCTAGCCCTGTTACGACAATAATAGGGATGGACTTGCGCTTTTCATCTGTTTTAAGCTCTTCTAAGATCTGCGTCCCGGCGATCTTCGGAAGCACCAGATCCAGTAAAATAAGGTCAGGCCCACAGGTTCTAGCTGCCTTAAGCCCCTCCTCGCCGTCAAATGCCTCCACGACCTCGTAACCTGCAGCCTCAAGACGCATGCGTATTATCAAGGAGATCTCGTGTTCGTCTTCTATGACCAAAATTCTCTTCTTAATAGCCACCTCATCCTTTCAAACCATACTAAAAACTATACCAAAAAGCTATTCTTATGGCAACGGCTATTTTGCTATATCTACTGCATGGCCGGCGAAAATGTTGACAATAGGGCATCTCTATACTATGATTATTAGGTTCAATTTATGATTTTCCCCTCGCCTTATGCATCAATTCTCAATGAAGGCTCGGGGTCATTTTGCAGATCGGCACAACTAAGATCAAAATGAGGGGCTGTAGCTCAGCTGGGAGAGTGCCTGACTGGCAGTCAGGAGGTCGAGGGTTCGATCCCCTCCAGCTCCACCATTTTTTTGCAACAGAGCAAAAAGATGGTGGATGTCGAAATGAACGTGATGGTCCGACAAGGACCATAGTGAGTTTCGACGCCACCACCTTAATGTCTTACGACAGAACCATTTCCTTCCTGTTCATGTTCAGAAAAACAATCTTCATATTCGGCACAACAGAGATCACCATAGGCGCGACCACGCTCATAGCCATACTCTCGGGCGTCATAGCCAACACATCGCAAAAACCGCTAAATGTCCTTATCTTCGTTATAATCAGCAGCATAATATCTGCTTCATTGGGCGCAGGGCTTCTCTTGCGCTGGCATTATGCGCGAAAACTCCTGATCTTTTTTGCCGGATGGGTGATCTTAAGCAAGATACTGATCTTTGCAAAGATAATATTTCTCTGCTGCGACCTGGAGACAACGCTTGCCCCGGATCTCAAGAACATCGTCTCTATCTTATATCACTCCATCCTGATTTTTTGCCTTCACCAGCCTTGCGTTAAAAAAGAATTCGGGCTGTAATGGAAAATACCCGCCCAGCTCTTTCGTGTTGACAAAAACAGCACGTATGTGTCAAAATAAGTGCCTTATAATGAATACGTTTTGCGCCGGGATGGTGGAATGGCAGACACGCCAGTCTCAAAAACTGGTGAGTTCACACTCATGAGGGTTCGACTCCCTCTCCCGGCACCATATTTATTTTGGTCCTCTCAACTTGCATACGCTATCGGCCTCATAACAACCGACGGCAATCTCTCCCCTGACAAAAGACACATTCAATTCATCAGCACCGATCGTCAACTCGCCCGATTATTTAAATCCTGCCTCTACTTGAACAACAAAATTTCTAAAACGCGAGCTTCAGGTTACGGTAAGAAACCTGTCTATCGAATTAGTTTTGGAAATGTTAAGTTCTATCGCTGGCTTCTGTCAATCGGTCTGAAAACCAACAAATCACATTCGTTAGGTAGAATGAACATTCCAAAAGAGTATTTCGCTGACTTCTTACGCGGGCATTTAGATGGGGATGGCTCTGTCTTCACCTATACCGATAGATATATGGTTTATAAAGAAAAACGCTATACTTTTAAAAGGCTCTATACTGTTTTCAATTCGGGAAGCTACAAACATCTGAAATGGATTCAAACAAGGATCAAAAGTCATATGGACATCAAAGGGAGCCTGACATCGTACTTGCCTAAAAATAGATTATACCCTCTCTGGAAACTTAAATACGCCAAGAAAAATTCAAACATACTATTATCTTGGCTATACTACAAAAATAATCTACCTTATCTAAAACGTAAAAGAAAAATCTTTGAGAATTTTATTAAAACACCCTAATAATCGAATGTCAGGCTGAGGAGGAAAGACTCCCGCCTTCGGCATTTTTTATTTACGATGCCAACACCTTGAAATGCCTTGAGTTATAAGATATACTTTTATTGATTAGATAGTTGGATATTTTTGTTATGTAAAAGGTAAACCATCTGCAAAGGTGGGACACAAAACTAAAGGGTCCTATAGGACAATGTAGGATAGCCAGCTGCCATACACAATCGGCCTATTCTGCATTGCAGAATAGGCCGATTTCTTAATAGACTTGTTGAGGAAGGAAAGACCAATGATCGAGAAAAGTACTTTGTCTGCTTTCAAAAAAATACTTATTGTCGACGATGACCAAGGTATCGTCGAAATATTAAAGCGTTTATTTGAACGCAAAGGATATAAGATTTGCATAGCTACAAACGGGAAAGAAGCGCTTGAGAGGATCGAGGATGAAACACCGGACCTGATAATCTTAGATCTTGTTTTACCCCTCATTCCGGGAGAAGAGGTCTGTAAGAAAATACGCAGGAATGAAAAGTTCAAAGACATCCCTATCATCATGTTAACCGGGAAGTGCGAAGATACCGACAGAATAATCGGAAAAGTTATAGGTGCTAATTATTATTTAACCAAGCCCTGTAATATGACCGAATTATCCCTTACTGTTGACAGCGCCTTCGGAATTAGTTAGCCCCTTCGTTTATAACGGCGGTATCTATTTATCTTTTGACGGCTGGATTGGATCCTCGGGGGGTTGCTCATTTTCCTTCTCAAGAAGCTGCCTGATCAACTCGTCCTTCTTCTCCATCTCCTGTATCAGGACATCGAACTCGTCCCTGGAAACCCAGATCCTCTGCGGTGTCTGCCCCAATAAAAAGCGACGCCACCATTTTTCTTCGATCTCTCCTTTATCCGAAATACGCCTTTTCTCGTCGGCCTGCTTTTTGATAAGATCTTCCTGCGCCTTTAAGGCCGTTTCGAGTTTTTTCAGAGAATCGTTTAATCCGCTGTTGATATCCCCTTGTATTTCATCCGTAAGATCTGCGCTGCCGGCTGCCTTGGGCTCTGCAGGTTTCTGCGCTTTTAACTGTTCTAAATCCTGCCTAAGATCTGCCTGCTTATTTTTCAGCTCTTCAGTGATCCGGCGTTCACGATCAAGGGCCTGACGCGTAGATTCCGTCTCCTGGGCGAGCTTTTTCTGGGCGTCCAAGAGCCGATCCATCTCCTCTTCCATCTCATCACGAGCCAGCCGTATATCCAAGATCTCTTTTTCCAGATCCTTATTGTCTTCCTTAAGAGATGCTGCGTCTTCCTCGAGATCCTTCCTATCGGCCTCGGCGTCTTTTTTAAAACGTGCATATTCCTCCTGGAGCTGCTCCAGAGCGGCTGCGCCCTTTTGAGCTTCCAGGTCTTTGTCTATTCTCCCGGCTGCCTCGCGCAGTCCATCGATAGTTTCCTGCAGGCTAACCGAAAAAGCCTCTTTCTCATCAGCCCTCTTTTTGGATGTAGCACACTGGTCTTTATAACTTGATAATTCTTTTTCAAGATCCGCGATCTTATCTTTGAACCCGCGCTCCTCGTTCTGCGCGGCAGCCAAGGCATCCTGAAATGACTCTTTTTTAAAATTTTCCTTTGATACCTCTGCCTTTAATCCTTCATTTTCTTTCTTGAGGGTTTCGAAATCCGCCTTCGACGCCTGAAAGGCCGCTATCTGTCTTGCAACCTCGCTTTTGGCTGTTGAAACCTCCTGGCTCAAATCCGCGCACTGTTTTTCAAAAGCATCGTTTTTCTTCCTAAGCTCGATTATCTTTTCATAACTTGCGACATCTTGAAGTTTCTCATCTTCAAACTTTTTATTCTTCTCCTTAAGCCTTGCGTTTTGCTCACGCATAAGGCCCAGCTCCTGCTCAATGGCGCTCAATTTATTCTCATAGGTATTTTTAGTCTGCTGGAGTTCCTGGGTAAGTAGGGTGGTTTGGGTATCTACGAGGACATTCTTGTCAGCCTTTGGCTCTCTCATAACGAAAATGGTAGCCAAAACGACGAATAAAACAAAAAGCAGGCCCAGGCCTAAAATCAGGATATCCATTGTCTTAAGATAGTTTGCGTCAAAATAATATTCTTGGAACCATTATAATGTCATCCTTGCTTTTCTACAAGAAGTATGAAGTTGACATCCAGTTGTATTTTGCTAAAATCATTGTTAATGAAGCATTTTGGCCTGGTCATTATCGTATTTTCCATCGTCTTCTTCCCATCATTCTGCTTTGCCTTCCCCAGGCAAGAAATTATCGACGAGGCCTTAACAGAACAAGAAAATGCCCCTAACATATCAACGGAAATACCGCAGACACACGATCAATACCAACCCCCAAAGCCGTATCTTGACGAAAACAAAAGATTTTTTGGCGACCCTGCAAAGGCCGAGAGCGGCCCCAGGATGTCGGAAAAAAGAAAAAAGATAATAGACGACGCGCTCTCTGGATTCTCTATCTCGGGAGGCTATAACCTCAACCATATACACTATTCGGAATGGCAAAACAGCAGAAAACTAGATGAAGATATCGGATACCAGGATGGTTTTTACGCCAACTTTGGCTATAAAAGCAGCCATTATTTAGAAATCATCAAAAGCAGGCCTTTCGCTAATTTCTACTATAAAGAATACAATAACATGATCCTATATAAGGGGGCTACAATAGGCCCACCCTCGATACCTGTAAGCATGGACGAAAGGTCTAAAATAGAAATCATGGGGCTAAAGCTCGGAGGATATAGGGATCTTTACGAAAAATGCGAATTTTTTGGCTATATTGATTTCGGCAGAAGGATATGGCATCGCGGCGAAACGAAAGGTTCAAATTATTACGAAAGATATAAATGGGCGTATTATGGGCCCGGGGTAGGATTCAATTACAAGTTGCTTCCAAAGTTATCTTTGGGTATCGACGCTAAATTGATGTTTGGGATCTCGCCGGAAATGTGGGCGGACCTGTATGAAGGAGGCACTTTCAGGCTGCACGACGTGGACGGCGGAGAGATCTCCATTCCTTTAAAATACTATTTGTTGAAAAATCTAAGCCTTGACCTAACCCCCTATTACACCTTCTGGAACATCGGCGAGTCAGACCCCGTAACCATATCAGGAACAGCCTACGTTGAACCTGACAGCAAAACCCACGAAGAAGGTTTGCTGTTCGGCCTAAGCTACATATTTTAAAAGTTAGCTACTGCCGCCTACTGCTTAGGCAGTTGTAAATTTTGAACTATTTTTGCAAACTCCGTAGGCACAAGAATGATCAGACTGTTCTGCTCCGCGCCTATTTCCTGCCATGTTTGTAGTTGGCGCAGTATCAGGCCGTTTGGAGACTCTGCGATTATCTTGGCGGCTTCCATAAATTTCTTGGCCGCCTCCTCTTCCGCCGAAGCCTTCACCAAACGAGACCTCTTCTCACGAATAGCTTCAGCTTCTTTAGCCATGGAGCGCTTCATGTTATCCGGTATCTCTATGTTCTTGATCTCTACGCTGATAATGGTTATGCCCCATACATCCGTCGGTTCCTGCAGTGCAACCAAGACTTCCTTACCTATCTGATCTTTATTTGCCAAAAGCGTATCCAGGTCGTATTTTCCCAAAACATCCCTTAGCTTTGACTGTGCCAATAGTGTCGAGGCCAGGCCGAAATTTTCAACAGCAACGATGGATTTGATCGCATCAAATATCTTATAATATACGACCGCATCGATCTTTATAGGCACGGAGTCTTTTGTCATCATCTCCTGGGGTACAACATCCATGGTGCGGATACGCATATCAACATACTGGACATATTCAATGACAGGAATAATGATGTTAAGCCCGGGTTTGATCTCTCTAACATACTTGCCTAAGCGAAAAACAACACCAATCTGCCACTGCTGGACTATCCTTATGCCAAAAACACAGACCAAAAACGCAAGAATCAACAGCAACTTCATAGCGCACCTCCTTGATTTTGTATATTTTAGGTACTTTTTCCCTGCAAAATCAACTCCGAAGCTTGTCCCCACTGTTTCGTTTTGCTTTCGCAAAGCGAAACAAAACGGTGGGGACGACTAAGCAAGGAGTCAAATGTTTAACCCTTTCACGAGACTTATCTCCTTAGACTCAAAAGTAATGATATCTCCTGCTTTAAGTTTACGGCGCACCCGCATTTCAGGCTCTCCATTGACCGAAACGTTGCCGCCCTGGATAAATATTTTAGCTTCAGGCCCGGAGGAAACAACCCCTGAAATTTTAAGCAGGTTGTCCAGCTCGATATATACGGACGTCAGTTTAAATTCCATAAATTCTTTAGGTGATACTCCGCCGACAGGAGTCGGCGGCTTCTTTCCCTTTCAAAGTTCGAGTTTCAGTTGCCCTGTGTCTTCCCTTCCCTGATGTTCCACATAACGTAGGATTGCTTTGGTGTCCAAG
>JACRLT010000026.1 GCA_016235185.1 Candidatus Omnitrophota bacterium | reverse complement strand
TACTGCGAGAAAGTTTTTAACCATCATTTATCGTACTCTAAAGAATAAATGGGTGTTCGAGGACTTTAACAAATTTAAATTAGCGCCAAGTCTATAACAACACAGTCGTTAGAGTAGAGATATTTGACTTTTAACATAGGGGATACTCATGAATAAGATATTAGTTTCCGTTGTTTTGCCTGTTCACAATGAAGCTGTGTGCTTGCCCGAACTCAATAGCCGCATATGCAAGGCATTAGAAATGATCACAAAGGATTACGAGGTGATATATGTCAATGATGCAAGCACCGATGACTCCCTGGTTTTGATGTTGTCGTTTAACGAAAAAAATAACCGTGTTAAAATTGTTGATTTGAGCCGGAATTTCGGACAACAACAGGCCATTAGTTGCGGTTTAGACAGCGCGGACGGAGATTTTGTTGTTATCATGGATTCGGACCTCCAGGATTGCCCTGAAGATATTCCAAATTTTTATAAGAAGATCTTAGAGGGATATGACGTTGTCTATGCCGTTCGCCAGCAAAGGAGAGAAGGATTTTTAAAACGGTGTTGTTTCTGGCTTTTTTACCGTATCCTTAACCGGCTTTCTCATATCCGCCAGCCCATAGATTCCGGCATTTTCTCAATTATGCGCAGATGCGTTGCAGATGAGTTGTGCAGGATGACGGAGCGTAATAAGTATCTTGCAGGCCTTAGGGCTTTTGTGGGGTTCCGCCAGATAGGCATCTTGTCGAACCGCGGGGCCAGAGTTAACAGTTCCCCAAAGAACCGGCTGCCGGCTTTGTTACGGCTTGCATTTGATGCCATTTTTTCATTTTCTTACATTCCATTAAGGATCGGGACTTGTTTTGGGCTTATAGGCGCTTTTTTGTGTTTCTGCTGGGTTGCTTTTATCGTTATCCTTCGTATATTGGCTTATTTTAATATTATCGCCGATAGGGCAATGGTCAGGGGTTTGCCGACTATCCTGGTCATACAGGTTATTTTTGGCAGCCTTATCCTTATATCTCTTGGGATAATAGGTGAATATATCGGAAGGATATATGACGAAGTGAAGCAGCGGCCATATTATATTGTTAAAAAAAGGATAGGTTCTTTTTCAAAAACCAAAGGTTTGGATAATACATGAAGGTCCTATTTGTTGCTACAGGCTGGGAGAACATATCCAACGAGTATCTCTCAAGCTATCTAAAGGAGCGCGGACATAAAATAGGCCTTGCTTATGACCAGGCCCTTTTTGACGACAAGAATTACGTCTGTATACCGTGGCTATACAGGCTTCTTGACCAAAAAGAGAATTGTCTTCGTCAGATAATCGATTTTAAGCCTGACCTGGTGGCTTTTTCTGTCATGTCGGTAACTTATCAATGGGCCCTTGGAATGTCAGAACTTGTAAAAAAACATCTTAATGTACCGATAATCTTCGGAGGTGCCCATCCTTCGTCTGTTCCGGAAGTCGTAATTAAAAAAGACGCTGTTGATATGGTGTGCCTTGGTGAGGGCGAAGAGGCAATGGCAGACCTTTGTGATGCTCTGGAGAAAAAAGAGGTGCGCTACGATATTCCGAATATCTGGTTTAAAAAGAACGGCGAGATATGCAGGAACGAAAGAAGGCCCCAGATCCGTGACATCAATAAATTACCATTTTTAGATAAAGGACTCTTTAGCCTCCATGTCCCTATACGGAATTACTATGTGGCTGTTATCGCCAGAGGATGCCCGTATCAATGCAGTTATTGCTATGTTTCTCACGAGACGAAAGAGGCCAAAAAGACAGGCGGACGGGCTGTGCGCGAAAGGACCGTTGACAATGTTCTGAAAGAATTAAAGAGCATGAAGGAAAAGTTCAATTACCGGTGGATAGATTTTCGTAACAGCGTATTTTCAACGTCGCCTGAATGGACAACAGAATTTTGCCGCCGTTACAAGGAAGAAATCGGCGTACCTTTCCGTATTTTTTCTCATCCCAAACTCATATGGAGTGATGCCGTGGCAATTGCATTAAGGGATGCGGGATGCTTTGCTGTCCAGATAGGCCTGGAGTCTTTCGACGAAGACTTAAGAAAGAATGTCCTTAACCGCAACATGACGAACGTTGAGATCTTTTGCGCTGTTGATATCCTCGAGAGGAACCGTTTGAGATATTCTCTGGATTATATTTTAGGCGTGCCCGGGCAGATGGAAGAAGAGTGCATAAGAGCTGCAGAATTTTTTTCAAAGCTGCGTTATTGTCATCGTATTTCGCCTTTTATGTGCCAGTATTTGCCGGGCCTTGATCTGTTGCGGCACGGCCGTCAAAAGGAGAATCTTTCCGCACAGGAAATTGACAGGATCAACGAGGGATTAAATGGAAACTATATGTCAGGGGGATCGGTTGTAGACGATAAGTACGACACCTTTATAGTGTATAAGATCTTTTTCCGTTCGATGAGCTTCATGCCGCCATGGCTTAAAAAATTTCTGGTCGAGCGCAAAGCGTACCTGTTTTTGAAGAAGGCGCCGCGTTTTTTTGCCTCTTTCATCAAGCTGTTCGACGTGTTGATCCTGATAAAAGATCTTGATGCAAGAACGTACTTTTATAACTATTGCTGGTGGTTTTTCAGGCGTTTTGATCCCAGGCATCCGTCTTTTTGGTTTTATGGCAGGAAGTACCGCAGTGAGGTTCGAAAACATTTTAAAACAAAAGTAGCATCCACTGGTTCTTGTTGATCAAAAATGGTTGAAGCTGTCAAATTTTTTAAACACTTATGTTTTATCCGTGACCCGTGGCTTGTCTTAAGGATATTTAAGGGGTATTTTAATACTCTTGTTTTAAAAAAGAACGTGCTGCGTTCTATAGAGCTGGCTATAACATATAACTGCCAGGCCAGGTGCCATAAGTGCTATGCGCTGCACTTAAACGATCCTTCCAAAGAGACTCTGACACTGGCCCAGATAGAAGACTTAATAGACCAGGCGTGCAGGCTTGGACTTATCCATGTCAATATTACAGGAGGCGAACCTTTATTGAACCCTGACCTGCCAGAGATAATCAGGATATGCAGCAGTCGGCATTTGATAGTCTCGGTAGTGACTAACGGGATGCTTCTGACGCAGGAACTTGTCCGGCGCATGAAAGACGCAGGCCTAAACACTATTCAGATCAGCCTGGATTCCGCTTCCGGGGATGTGCATAACAGGCTTCGGGGCATGCCAGGCTGTTATGAGCGCATCATGATGTCTATTGAATGGTTTAAAAAGAATAATATTAATGTTTGCTTTTCTACGGTGCTATCTCCGGAGTCTACCAGCAATTCAGGCGAGATGAAGAATTTGCTCGAGCTTGCCAAAAAGACAAAAACATTCCTATTGATATGCGATTCAGCGTCTATCGGAGGATGGGCCGGTCAGCCTGATAAAATGTTCTCTTGCCAAGAGAGAGACTCGATCTTAAAAGAACTTATGCTCCATCCTCACGCACGGCACCATTCTATGTATAATTTCAGGCTTTCGCCCGGATGTCCTGCCGGTATAGAGAAAATTTACATAACCGCCTATGGAGATGTCACTCCGTGTGACCTGATACACGATACTTTTGGTAATGTTTTAAAGGAACCATTGTCGAGTATTCATAAAAGATTGTCCCAGGACGAACGTTTTAAGGCTAAGTCAAGCCAGTGTATCCGATATTTGGATGAGGCTTAGTTATGCAAATGGCAAGAAAGATAAAAGCCGGTTGTAACGTAATAGGGTCCATATTAGCCAATAAATTATACGGTAAGCGGACTCCTCTTATCGCGACCTTGCTTGTCACAAACCGATGTAATTTAAAGTGTAATTATTGTTATGCCAGGGTATTTGACAGAAAGATCGAAGACATGCCTATACAGGAGATTTTCAAAATAATAGATGACCTCAAGGCGTTAGGGACGGTATTGATGGTTCTTTCAGGAGGAGAGCCCTTATTGAGGGATGATCTTCCGGATATCATCCGCCATGCCAAAAAAAACGGGCTATTGTGCGAAGTTTTAACGAACGGAGCGCTGGTTGCCGAAAAAGCCGAAGATTTGAAAAATATAGATTATTTGTGCATCAGCCTTGATGGAAATGAGACTGACCATGACAAGTCAAGAAGGAAGGGTTCTTATAAGGCGGCTGTCTCGGCTATTGAAACGGCTTTGGATATGGGTATCCAGACGCGCATCCATGCGACTTTGACAAAGAACAATGTCCGATCATTGCCTCACCTCGCAGAATTGGCCAAGACTTATGGGGTCAGACTCAATTGTGCCATTGCCTCCAGGCATACACAAGACCCGTCATTGTTGTTTTCTAAGGAGGAGATCAGGGATTTTTATATCCGATTGAAAGAATACAGCCGCAAAAAATACCCCATCGTCAATGCGCTAAGCACCCTTGACTACCTTATCAATTGGCCGTTATCTTATGACTATATCTATAAAGAAGGCGACCAGCTTCCTCCTTTTAAACTCGTTGCTTGCAAGAGGAAAGATTTCACGTGTTATATTGACGTTGACGGCAGTCTCTATCCTTGCTCAACTATGTGGAATGCTTCTTGCGGAAATGTACGCTCGGATGGCTTAAAAACAGCCTGGCAAAAGGTCTTGGGCTTAAAGTGCAGATCATGCATAACCGAAGTCGAGGCCAATCTTCTTTTTAACGGGAACGCGAAGAGTTTCATGAATATTTTTGCCTATACAGTACTTGATCGCCTAAAACCGGCATTGATCAAAAAATCAATTAAGAAATGAATAAAGACGCACATTCGACAGAATTAAAAGGATTCAACGCCAAGTTTGTCCTGATATCCGGAGGTGCTTGCGGTATCGGCCTTGAGTTTGCCAAGCGTCTTTTAAGTGAAGGGGCCAGCGTTATCCTGGTGGATAAAGATGAATTACTCTGCAGATCAGCCAAAGATATCTTGAGCCCTCTTGGCCAAACCGTTATCATTTGCAGGGATCTGCGCGATCCTATTGTCCGAAAAGAGATTTTTAACGAGTTAGGCCGAAAAAATATTGCCATAGATATCTTGATTAATAATGTGGCTATTCACCATCACGGCAGCTTTATTGATCTTGAGTGGGAAAAGATAGAAGACATGATCAAAGTAAACCTGCTTTGCACGCTGCATCTTACTCATCTTTTTCTAAAATCCATTGTAAAAAAGGGGAGCGGCCAGATCTTGAATATTTCTTCAACAGCAGGCCTTGCGCCTTGTCCGTACCTGGCGACGTATTCGGCGACTAAGGCATTTATCAATAAATTCTCTGAATCATTGGCCATCGAGCTGGAGGAAAAAAACATAAAAGTCCAATGGATCTGCATCGGAGCGACAGATACGGCTTTTTTCCAGACCGCCGGCATGGGCTCATTGAATTACGTCAGGACTGTAAAAATGATGCATCCGGAAAGGGTCGCAGCAGACGGGATCGAGTTTTTGAAAAGCAGCAGACTATGGGGCATAATCGGATGGCGCAATCGTTTGAATATTTTCCTTTCCCGTTTGGCCCCGGCCGGTATTTTAGGAATGATTGCCCGAAAGAGGTTCCGCTAATGGAGCATAAAGAATTTGATATTATGCTTGCCGATGAAAAGACCCACTGGTGGTATAGGGCCAGGTTCAGGCTGGTAGATCATTACCTAAACGCTTTTTTTCCAAGATCAAAAAACGCAAAGATTCTAGATATGGCTTCTGCCTGCGGGGCAAACTTTGAACATTATTCAGATTATGGCGCTATCTTTGGCCTAGATATCGCTCAAGAGGCAATAGATTTTTGCCGCAGCAAAGGGGTAAATAGGATAGTGCGAGGAGATGCGCATTCTCTGCCTTTTTCTTGCGGTGTTTTTGACGGAGTTTTTGCGCTTGACGCGCTTGAGCATTTCAAGGATGACGGCAGAGTATTGAAAGAGTTGTTCCGAGTCATGAAGGATAACGGGCTGATTTTTATCACTGCTCCGGCCTTTGCCTGCCTTTGGAGCCAGCATGATGAGGCGTTCCATCATCAACGCAGGTATTCGCTGCGGGAAATGAAGAATAAACTCAATAAGGCCGGTTATACTATCGTTTTTGCGACTTATTGGTCTTTTTTGCTTTTTTTGCCTGCGTTTTTATTGCGCAAAGGCAAGGATCTTTTTCGAATTTTTGGTAAAACCCAGGATTCACCTGTGTCAGATTTTCATATGCGCCTGCCGCGCTGGGTAGCTCTTGTACTGGATTGTTTGGCAAAAGCAGAGGCCCTTTTTATTAAAAGAAAAATATCTTTCCCAATTGGCGTGTCGCTTTTTTGCGTAGCCAAAAAAACTAGTTCCTTTGTGGACAGGGTTTAAAAATGTGCCGCTACTCCGGTCTAACATGTCAAATTGAAGTAATATCCAAAGAGGGGGCATGCCGTTACCATGCCAAAGGGTGCCGTTATGACGGTGCTGCAATTACGCCTGCGGGCCTGTGTCCGGAAATTTATCATAATGCCTATCCTTATTGTTTAAGTTTGATCTACGGCGCCAGCTTTGATGAAGAGATCTTGGTCCGATGTCCAAGTACAGAAGCGCAAGTGGTTGTTCAAATTCGCTCCAAACCAATGCCATTATTTCTTATGCCGGGACAGGTTTTGCGCACTGTATTAAATCTCTTTACTCCTATAGAGATAGCCCGAAAGCAGGCTATTATATTGATCAAGTCCGTGCAAGGGCCTTGCCGTAAAGAGCATAAAGCCTGCCAGGAATATTTGTTTCCCTTGGGGTCGAAGTTTTTTGCTTATCATTGGTCTGCCGGAGCATATTTTTTTGAAAAACTAGGGTTAAAACTCAAAAGCTCCAAAGAGTTGTGCCCGGCGTTTTTTGATTCTTTTTATCCAATTTCTAGTTATTTTTCGAAAAACAATTGTTTCCCATGGAAAAACGAATGTAATGAAAAGATCGTCCAATGTCCTGACTATCACTCCGGCATAAAGATCGGATGCAAAACATGAAGCCAGGCAGATGTATTGATTATTCAGGTATCGTAATTAAGGGGGAGAAAGTCAGCGGTCTTTGTCCTAAGGGATTGTATACAAGAGCGGCCATGAGCATCTTTGATTTCGTTCCGGAAAATTTTTGCCCTTTGGCATTTCATACCATCTATCCATATTTATTGGCTTTTACGCATAACGCTAATTTTGGGTGGTTGCAGGACCGCGCTTCAGTTGAGGCACAATGCCCTAATCCTGATTGTGCTGTTGTCATGCGCCTCAAAAAAAGGGCTAAAAAACAAAAGATCTTTGATATCGAGGTCATAGGGTTCAAAGCTGCTTGTCCTTATGGAATGAACAAGGGTAAGGCTTTTTCAGATGTCCGCCTGCCGCAAGGCGCATGCTTGCGTGCGTTTGATGCCATTATGCCTTATATAAATGAGCTTGCAGGGCCTATAGAGCCTGGCAAAGAACAGCGCTGCGCCGCATTGACTGCGACATGCCCGGGCTGTAGTTATTCTGTCAAAGATCAAGGTTTTTCTTCAGTAATTTTTACAATGAAAGGGGATGGGATATGAAATTTGGGAGAAGAAATTTATCTGCTTGGAAATTCGTAGCAGCCGTGTTTTTGGTTCAATTTTTTGTTTTTCCATATCATGCTTTTGCGCAAGTAACAGGAGTTGACCTAAATAAAGAAGATGAAAGCCCAAAAAGGGACGAGGTCTTCATGGACAAGGTCATCGGAACGACCTTTCGCGGCTTGGCAAGGACATTCGTTGCCGTGACAGATATTGATAAACTAAGGGATCGCAATGTTGCAAAGCTTGAAAAGATGAGCGACGACAAATTTAGCAAGAAATATGCAAATGTTTATGATATATTAAAAGACCTTCCGGAAGATGTTAAGCAGCAATACGCGATCACTCCAGCGATGACACGACAGCAGGCAATAGCCAATATGAAAAATCTAAACAAGAAAGAAACATATAAACTTATAGATGCTGTTCCGAATATGGTGATAGCCAATGCGTTTTATAAAAATTTCAAACACGATACCAAAAATGTAGTAGAAAAAGAAACTATGGTAGAGCGGATAAAAACTGCCTGGCAATCCATGATAAAAAAGGTTTGGTTTGATAAAAATACAAATAACAAATAAATGTTAGTAAAAGAACAAAGATCCATGGATACATCTGCCCATAATCCTGTAAACACATCGGACGAACGGCAGTTCTTTGATATTGCGCTGATCTCGCCGCCGTCAAGGATGATAAATCATTATAGGCCTCCCGTAGGCCTTATGTATGTTGCCGGTTATCTTCAAAAAAATGGCCTGGCAGTTAAGATCATTGATGTTCCTATGAAAAATGTTGTAAGAAATAAGGAATTCCAGCTAAATTTGAGCGATGAGTTAAAAAAAATAGAAAATTCGATGTTAGATGAGTTCAAAAAAATAAAAACCAGGCTTGTTGGAATAGCTTTTTATACTCCCGAATATTCCGAGGTTTTTGACTTAGCCCGTTCTCTCAAAAAAATTGACCCTGCGGTAAAAATTGTTGTAGGCGGGATCCATCCTACCTTTTACCCGCAAGAGGTCTTAAGCGAAAAAGATTGCCCCATAGATTTTTGTGTAATAGGCGACGGCGAGATCACCGCATATGAGCTTGTTAAGGCGATCAATGAAAGAAAAGATGATCTTAGCTCTATTGCCGGCATTGCTTATTTTGACAAACAGAGGGGGGAAGTCATAATAACAAAACCCAGGCAGTTGTGCGATGATCTGGATCAGGTTTCATATCCTGCTTACGATTTGATCGACATGGATTATTATACAAATGCTTCGCCTTATGCCATACGGGGTTGTTTTTTGAGATGTATGTATATCCTGGCTACCCGGGGATGCCCTTCCCAATGCACATTTTGTGTTGCCAAAAAGTTAAGAGACAGTATGGGGTCCGGAACATATTGCCGTTGGCGAAGCGCAGATAGCTTGATAAACGAGCTTAAAGGTCTAAAAGATACTTACAATATCGATAGTTTTTGGTTCGTTGATGATCTGTTCACCCTGAATAAAAAACTTGTTTTTGATTTTTGTGACGGCCTTAAAAAAAACAGATTGGGGCTTCTCTGGGGGTGTTCTTCAAAAGTTTCGACACTTGACGAAGAGATCATTAGAAAAATGGCCGAGTCAGGGTGCATCCAGATCGATTTTGGCGTAGAGAGAGGGTCGGATAAAGCGCTTAAATCAATAAAGAAAGGGATAACCGTAGAAAAGATAGTAGATGTTTTTTCTCTTTGCCATAAGTATGACGTCAGGACATTTGCGAATTTCCTTGTAAACCTGCCGCATGAAACCGAAGAGGACTTGAATGATATCTTGATGCTGGCTAGAATTTTAAAGTCCGAGATCGTCAGTTTTAATATTTTTACGCCATATCCCGGAACAGAGATATATGATTCAAGCAGCAATAAATTTTCAAAAGAGGAATACGGTATGTTGACCCATGCCTCTGATTTTATTTATACGCGGCCCGAAAGATTCAAGTTTTCGGACCACAACATCAATATTATTGAGTGGGCGCAGGCAAATCATAAAACATACAACCCTGTTTTTAAAAATTTGATGTTTTATTTTAGCGCTAGATATTTAGGTGCTTTATTGAGGTCAAAAAATAAGACCAATTATTTGAGGCAATCCGGACTGTTAGTGCGTGAATTAATAAACCAGAAACTTTAGGGCTATGATTTCAAGATGAATTTAAAACATTTATTTTGCCGATGCTTAGACGAGATCAGAAATACGGGCGAAAGGCCAATCATAAATACGAAATTTGAGGATGTTGAGCCGGTCTTGCAGTTTGCCTATAAGTTCGCTTCAAAAAAAATAGCTGAAAATTCTACAGTCCTGGATTTTGGGTGCGGGGGCGGTTATGGTACTGAATATCTGTCCAGAAGCAAAAAAAATATAACAGTCGGTTACGACTGTGACGCAGCCACTATCCGTAATAACAGGATTTTTTTTAAAAGTGCGTGCAATCTTTCTTTCACTGATTCTTATGCACAGTTAAAGCGTTATGACGTTGTAGTCTTTTTTCAAGTCATCGAGCATTTGAGGAAAGATAATATTGAATGCTGTTTAAAACAGTTTAAAGGCCTCTTAAACGATGGAGGCACATTCCTTTTAGCAACGGTAAATAAAAACATCACCTCGCATAAGCTAAAAAAGCCCATTATGCCATTTCATATATATGAATTTACTCCGGGAGAGCTATCCGATTTGTTAAAAAGATTTTTTTCCCGTGTTAACTGCAATGGCCAGATCGATGCCGATGTCCTTAATAATATCAGGTCCGCAGGCTGGTCTTATTCAAAAGATTTCGATTCTGGCATACGCACGAAATTCATAAGGAATATTTCCCAGATCGGTATCGTAAGATGTGCCGCGCGGCATCTCCCGCTTTTTGTAAAAAGGTTTCTCTTGGGCGAGCGAGCGCCAAAAATGCAACAATCTAATTATGAATTGACCACTGTGCCATCCGAAATAGATAATTCTTACATCCTTATGTACGAGTGTCAGATATGAACTGCCGTTTATGTAAAAATACGGAGGCGACAAAGATATTTTCAGCAACTAATATGCACGGCAGGCATCTCTGGGACGCCTCCCAACACTTTGATGTAACTCGTTGCCTTAGTTGCGGCGCGGTGTATATCGATAATTTATCGATAGATGATGATTACTATAGGAAATACTATCCCGCTTGTTATTATGACGAAGGAAAAATTTCAGGATTTTTAGGTTTCGTTCTTGGAGCGCTCACACACATCTCGTTAAAGAGTAAGGAAAGAACGATCCTTCGTTATTTAAATGATAGGCCGGGAAAAAGTTTTAAGATCTTAGACATCGGCTGCGGACAAGGGGATTTTTTAGAAAGCCTGAATAAAAATAAATTTGAGAAGTTCGGTATCGAGATAAATAAAAAAGCATACCAGGAATGTTTAAAGAAAAAACTACACGTATACGACCAGGACTTAAAAAAAGCGGATTTTAAGGACGATTTTTTTGACGTTATTACGCTCTGGCACGTAGTAGAACATCTTATGGACCCGGTTGAGACTTTGATCGCCGCAAAAAGGATATTAAAAAAAGACGGGATACTGGTTATCGCTACCCCAAACACAGATAGCCTGGGTTTTAAATTGGGCAAAAAATTATGGTTTCATCTTGATGCCCCGAGGCACTTGACTCTTTTTGGGAGACAAAGTATCAAATTCTTAGCAAATGCAGCCGGTCTTAAGGTGGCTGGAAGCGGCGCTACTTTTTATGATTATCCGCTTGATCTCTTCTGGAGCTTAAGAGAATCGGCCTGCAAGATCCCAGCTTATATTTTATATCCGTTTTTTAAAATGCTAAGCCAGGAAACAATGATGCTTATTTTTAGGAAACTATAATGGACATACTTTTGTTTAATCCATATTACAGCCAGTTTACCAATAATTATTCATTTATTTTGCCGGCGCCGCCGTTGGGCCTTATGTATTTGGCGAGTTATTTACGTAAAAATAACCTGGATTGCAAAATAGCAGAACTTGGTATTTTTACTGCAACAGATTCCGTTAAAACAGGCAAAATGGTGAGGTTCGGCATAACCGATGAGGCCATTGAGAAGATAGTCAAAGAAGAAAAATCAAAGGTGGTCGGTTTAACATGCATGTATTCAATCTACTACCGCGATTGCATAGAGATCGCCAATACAATCAAAAGGGTGGCGCCTGATGTACTGGTGGTATTGGGCGGCAACCATGCCTCTTCTTATTGGCAGCAAGTATTAAAACATCCGACGATTGATTATGTTGTTATCGGAGAAGGCGAAGAGACTTTCCTTGAGCTTGCAAAAAATATTCTCAAAGGCGCAAAAACCACAGATATCGAGGGAATAGCTTTCCGAGATGCCTCTGGCCAGGTTAAAAAAACTTCGCCGAGGGCACTGATTAAAGATCTCGACAGCATACCTTTCCCGGCCTTAGATCTTATAGACTTCAAAAGGTATCTAACCGAAGGGAATCCTTTTGCTATGCGATCTCCGGTAGCTGCGATCATTAGCAGCCGCGGATGTCCCGGAGATTGTGTTTATTGCACTGTTAAAGCGGTGTGGGGCAGGTCCTGGCGTGGCAGGAGCCCGAAAAACGTCGTAGACGAGATCGAGCTTCTTTACAAAGACTATTCAATACGTGAAATTGCCTTTTTAGACGATAGCGCAAGTGTTGACCGTAAGAGATGGGAAGGCATATGTGATGAGTTGATCAGGCGAAAACTCGACATTAAATGGACTACTCCGAACGGAATAGCGCATTGGACGCTGACAAAGGAAATCCTCTATAAGATGAAAAAGGCCGGCTGTTACCGCATAACATTCGGTATAGAATCAGGGCATCCGCAAACGCGCAAGTTTTTAGGTAAACCATACAGCCTGACCCAGGCCAGGGAGCTCATCCGGTATGCAAACCGCATAGGCATATGGACCATCTGTACCAATATCATCGGGTTCCCTTATGAAACCATCGAATCGATAAGAGCCACTATAAATTTTTCAAAAAAGAGCGACACTGACTTCGCTACTTTTTATCTCCTTATCCCGCAACCCACATCCGATGTCTACCGGTATTTTAAAAAAGAAGGCCTGCTTAATTTTGATAAATTTTTCGATTCGGTAGATTTTGATGAGACAGAATTCGAGAAACTGAATTCTGTATTAAATGAGATAGGGTCGGATACGCTTTATTTTAAAAAAGAGGAGCTTAACAAATTGCAAAAGATCGCTTACCGGACTTTTATCGTACATAGGATCTGGACATATTTATTGAATCCCTTGAAACTCATAAGGAAGATCCATTCTATGGAGGAGGCGCATTATATTTTGCGGCTTATAAATATGGGTTGGGGCATATTTGTCAGGACGCTCAATCCATTGAACAGAAAGACCAGCGATTACCTTTACTCAAAAAGCAAAGCAACTTTAACAAAGCTGACCTAGATGATAGACGTCCTTTTTATACATAGCCCTATGATCTTATACAAGGACCAGGCCGACGCCGCCCATTTTAAGGCGCATGGGGGTGATGAAAAATCATTATATCCGCTAGGCATACTTTATATAGCCGCCTGTCTTGAAAAGAAAGGTCACTCTGTCAAGGTCATTGACGTCGCCGCAGAAAACAAAACGCTTGAAGATATTTTGTCTTCGATCGCATTGGAAAAGCCAAGGATCATCGGTATATCGTCTATGACAACAAGCATCCATTCAGCTGTCTCGCTTGCAAAAAGTATACGGTCACGATTTGGCAACGACATATTGATAGGATTAGGCGGGGTCCATATGTGCTGCGACCCTACTTTTTTAAAACGGATGCCTTATTTTGATTTCGGAATTACCGGCGAAGCTGAAAAGACCTTTGTTGAAGTGGTCGAAAAAGTTAAAGAAGGAAAAAAGGTCCAAGGCGTTATTCTCGGAGAGGCCTATGAAGATCTTGACGATATTCCTTTTCCTGCCCGTCATCTGATCAATGCGGGGATCTATAAAAGAGACGAACAGATGAAATTTGAAGTTCCAACCGCCGGCATCCTGGGTTCCCGCGGATGCCCTTACGGCTGTAGTTTTTGCTGTATACCCGCCATAGGCCAGAAAGTACGCCTAAGATCTGCCAAGAACATTGTAGACGAAATGGAATCTGTTTATGATCTTTGCCAAGGGCAGTATAATTTTAACGACGATTGCATGACCCTTAGCAAAAAACATACCCTTGAGTTCTGTCAGGAGCTGATCGAGAGAAAATTAAAGATGAGGTGGATCGCTTCAACTCGTGCCAATGCCCTTGACGAAGAAATGGTCAGGGCGCTTAAGCGCGCCGGGTGCACGGACCTATATTTTGGGGTTGAATCAGGCAGCGAAAAGATCCGTAATTCTGTGATTAAAAAGAAGGTTACCGATGAACAGATCGCCAAGGCTGTAGCCCTGTGCCGAAAGCACAGGATCCTATCAAACCTTTTTCTCATGGTAGGTTTCCCGGGAGAGACCAAAGAGGATATGTTAAAGACCGTGCATATCGGAACAAAAGTAAAAGCCGATGTCGTAGGGATACATATAACCATGCCTTTGCCCGGCACAGAGATATTCGAATACGCAGTTAAAAAAAGCATGCTCCCGGCGGATATAATCGACCGGTATGCACGCGGAGAGATGGGGAGAGGTTTCAGGGATGTGTGGCCTCTTTTTGTACCCGAAGGATTCACTCTTCAAGACCTGATAGATATCAAAATTAAGACATACCGGAGTTTTTACATTAATTTCTTCTGGATCTTAAGAAGAATAAGGACTTGGTTCATCTTGCCCAAAAAATTCAAAGATGACCTTAAGCTTTTTAAAATTGCCATATACGTTTTCGTAAAAGGCGGGACGAAAGGCCAACTGTCATAATTCAACTATGAAAATACCGAAGATATTTCAAAGCTCTCTTTTCTATCATTGCCTTTTTGCATTCATTCTGACTTTGTCTTTGCTTCCTTATTATTCAAGAGGCTGTATTATTTTGGGAGGAGAGGGGCACTATATTTTAAGTTTTAAATTACTGTCGAAGATCTTTAGTTACGCATGGACAGACCTGTCTACCGGCATAATAGCTACAAGCTTAAATTTCAATTTCTTTTTTACTTTTTTCGTCTCTTTTTTGGAGGCTTTAATAAAGAACGAACGGTTCATTAATTTTTTTCTAGTATTTATAATTTTTTACCTGCCATTTTTTGCCATGTTCCTTGCTACCAGGTTTTTTGTAAGATCTAATTTTCATTCTTTTTTAATCTCCCTTTTCTATATCGTCAACCCATTCACTTTGTATAACCTTGGTTTTATTAACTTATGGAATTCACTGACTTTTTTTATGGTTCCTATGGGTTTTTGGATCATCGTCCGTTTTTATAATGATCCCAGGCTTTTTTTATTTTTTGGCATTTTTTCGAGCCTTTTTGCTTTTACTAATGCAAATCCTCCGTTACTTTTGATCTTCCAGATCTCCCTTTTTATCTCTACTGCGTTCGCAGTATTGCTGCATGAAAAGAGATTTTCTATTGTAAAATTTTTAAGTAAATATTCATTATTACTTTTGTCTTTTATAATATTCAATATTTGGTGGATCTTTGTTTGGTTTCAGGCCCTCTCTACGGACATTCCAAAAATGTATACGGCTGATTTCGCTGTCAATTATGCCAAAGACTATGCGTTTGCGCTTAGGCCGCTGCCGTTAAAGATCTTTTCATTGACGGGACTGGTGGTCTTAAACAGACCGGGTGATATTTTCCAATATCTTTATAATTTGCCGTTGTCTTATTTCGTAACGCTTATTCCTATCGGGATAGTTGCCATATCGCTCCTACAATATAAAAATAAGGTATTGGAGAAGTCCTTATTATTTTTGTTAGTCTCATATGTTTTTTTGGTGCATTTGTCGAAAGGCCCTGCCGGTATCTTAGGTTTTTTATATAGCTGGTCATTAAGCCATGTTCCTTTTTTCTCTGTTTTTAAGAGCCCTGTTGAGAAGTGGGGAGTGCTTTTGATCTTTTTCTTCTCGCTTTTGTTATTGTTATCGCTTAACAATCTTCAATCCAAACGAGTTAAGGGATGCGTATTTTCATTTTTCATCGGGTATCTGCTTTTTTGTTCCATCCCGGTATTCAGCGCTTCTCTTATTCCTGATAATAGTATGTCTGACGGTCATGTCAGTTGCAGGAAATTTTTCGATAAAAGTGAATACAAGTCGTTTCGCAGAGAAATGGCGCTCGACCCTGTAACTTACAGAATATTGAGTCTCCCCGGCAGTTTGAATTACCAAGTTGCACTTGACTTAGGCAATGATAAGTATTATACGGGGATGGACCCCATTGTCTCTAATACAGGCAGGCAGTTTATCGCCGCTTATTCATCCAATTATATTTCGAGTTTCGACGTCTTATTCGATAATTTATCCAAAGAATATTTTCCGGAGATCTTAAAACTTTATAATATAGGCAAAATAGTCTTAAACAGGGATACGATCCCATGGTTCGGGTATAAGGAAAAGGAAACTCCCGAAGAGTTGAGTCGGTTATTCTCGACTTACATGCCGGGAAAAGTAGGCGGATCGATAGAATCATTTGATCCGCCTGTATTTTTACCGAGAATTTATACCTCTGATTCATTGTCCCTAGTCTTAGGAGACATATCCTTTCTGGGCGCTCTTGCAGAACATAAGTTGATCTCAAAAAAACCTGCTATTTTGTTCAGCGAATACAATGATCTTTCAAAGATCGAAGGATTATTTGGCGATCGCACAGATACGGCCTCGCGTTATCCTGACTTAAGAGGCGATTTAAAGAGAGGGATATCATTCCATAAAGCTGTCACTGCCAGTCCAAATGCTATATTTAAACGGGTTAATCCGATAAAATATATCGTGCAAATAAAAAATCCCAATGTTCCTTTTTGGCTGATTTTCCTTGAAAGCTTTCACAAAAAATGGAAGGTTTTTGTTGCAGACCGATCGGAGGTCGGATCCATTGAAGAAAAGGACATAGTGGCTGATTACGCGGATTTGGGAGTCAAGGAATCAAGAAGCATGGAGCGATTTTCTGTACGTGACGCAAAATATCTCTTCCAAAAGCCTGTTGAAACAGGCCATTTTAACGTAAACGGCTATGCCAATGGATGGCTCCTGGATCCCGGGAAGATGAATGCCGGTCCTGACATAACGCTCGTACTTTTCTTCTTGCCACAGGCACATGCGTATCTTGGTTTTATAATATCCGGGCTTGGTTTACTGATCGGCCTCGGGTTCCTTTTAATTTTAAAAATAAAAAGATGATCTATAAGCGAAATTATTTTCTGATTACTTTAATTTTTCTGGGTTTGACTGCCTTGTTTACATTTCCTTTGATCCAGGGTTTGGATAAATATGTGTACGGGCCTTTTTTCCATACCGATATCAGGGGAGGTGTCTGGCACTTGTGGTGGGGACACTATGCTCTTAGGCACGGGATAGACTATTATCACTGTCCTTTTATATCGGCTCCGACAGGTGTTGATTTCAGCCAACAGCCTGTATCGTGGATCGTAGAATATTCTCTGGCTGCTCTATTAATGATCATGAGCCCTGTTTTCTGCCTGAACATCCTGACATTATTAAATTTTGTTTTATGCGGATTCTTTTCCTTCCTCCTGTTGCGGCACCTGACAAAAAATATATATGCTTCCTTTTTTGGGGCCTTCATTTTTACATTCTCTCCGTATCATCTGAATAAAGTAATGGAATTCAGTTTCTTTTATATTTCTAGCTGGTTTGTTCTATATGTATATTCCATAATGAAAATACGTGAAAAACTTGATTTTAAATATGTGCTTTATGCCGCTTTCGCATTTACCATGGCCACAGCTTTTAATCCGTATTACGGGTACTTTGCAGTTGTTTTTACGTTAGGTTTTCTTACTTTTAGCCTTTTCTACCAATGGAAAGAAAAAATTAAACTTTTCACATCGCGCTCTGGCCTCCCAGTTTTAAGAGACAGGATGCGCGCCGCACGAAGATTTATGTCAGCCCTTGGTGTGATTTTTTTAATTGCTCTTTTGTTCAATATGACCACTATTTTTAAAATAGTCAAAAATCTATCCGTAGAAAACACCAATAAGACCTTGGCAGCTGCAACAGGATACTCTCGCGCCATCAGTTATCTCTTTGCGCAATCAGCCAAGCCGCTTAGCTATCTTTTGCCTGCATCCACTCATCCGGTTTTTGGAGAATTTACGAGAAAGATGTTTGGATCGGTATTTTACGGCAGGGGGGCTATCGAGCAGACTCTATATCTGGGATGGGTCCCGCTTATACTGGCTTTCTATGCGTATAAACAATGGAAATCAAGGCGCCTGGATCCAAAGAAATTCCCAGAGTATGTATCATCAGCCGATAATTACTTGATCGGCTTATTTTTGTTCTTGGCATGGCTATTTTTTATTTTATCGATGCCGCCTTACGTTAACTTGATCTTTTTTAAGATCTATTTCCCTTCATATCTGTTGCATAAAGTCTTCCCGATGTTCCGCGCCTATGCGCGTTTTGGGATGCTGGTCTCGCTCTGTGTCAGCATCCTTGCAGGTTACGGATTAAAATACCTCCTTCTTAAAATCAAACGGCCTTCTTTAGCATTTTTATTTACGGCCGGGGTCTGCGTTATTACCCTGTTCGAGTTTACTAACATTCCGCCCTGGAGAGTTGCGGATATTTCTAAAACCCCTGCGGTTTATCACTGGTTGGCATCACAGGACGGCGATTTTATTATTGCAGAGTACCCTATGACCAAGGGAATACCGGGTGAAGCCCAGGAAAATTACGATTATCTTTTTTATCAGACCCGCCACAAAAAAAGAATGGTCAATGGCGCCATGCCTGGGACGAATGCCCATCTTGTCAAAGAAAAGATATTGAAGATAGAGGACCAAAAAACGCTGTCGATCTTAAAAGATCTAGGAGTCAAATATGTAATTCTTCATTCAGAGCTTTATAAGACCGGTGAATATATGGATGCGGTAGACGTAGTAGGGCACGTGCCGAGTGCGATCAAGGGCTTGAAGCTCGTTAAATCATTCGATAACGATTTAGTATATGAGGTTTTAGAATAATTATGTTGCGTAAAATTAAACGATATTTTTTGGTTATTTTAGCTTTCTTTTTGATATGTGGCATTTTAAAAGACATGATATTCGATACCCCTCTACGGGCAAAAAATAATATTGGCAGCTTATCTTCGGCCGTTTCACACAGGGTTTTGGTCTATAAAATGTACTACGGATCAATTTTACCCATTGGAACGCTGAATTTTGCCTATACCTCAAAGGAGGATACGGATATTTATTCTGCGCAGGCAACTACCCTGGGCAGTTTTATCGAAAAGTTTATCGAAGCCAGCGCACGCATAGAAACACACTTTTTAAAGAAGAACGGCCTGCCATATCAATATATCGAGACTACCGTAGTAAAAGATAAACAGAAATCTAAAGAAATATTTTTCGACCAGGAAAATCTTCTGGTTACCAGGGATGACAGAAAAATTAAGATCGCCGAACCCACTTATGACCCCCTTGGCGCTTTTGTGCACTTGTTAACCCTTCCTTTAGAAAAAGGTGTTATCCATCAGGTCCGCTGCTTAGCTGAAGACGTCGTTTATATAATGAAGGGTGATGTCGTTTTTGTAAGTGGAGGGGTGGCAAAAATATCTATTGATATACGTAGAGATGGCCAGCCTTCAGGCCATGGCGCCAGCTTTGATGCCTGGATCACTGATGATAATAGTAGAAGCCCATTGGTATTCAAGAGCTGGACCCCGGTAGGCTATGTGTCGGTTGTACTCAATAAGGTAGAGGTCCAATAAAAAGTGGGCGTTAAACTCATATATCATTCTGACGATCTAGGTGCTACTGCCGGCATCACATCACGCATGCTTAAGGCCTGGGAAGACGGCCTTTTGGATGGTTTTAGCATATTTGCAAACAGTGATTGCTTTGAGGATATAGGAAGATTCCTGGGATCTCGAACTAAACAAACTGCCAGGATCGCGGCCCATCTTAATCTCTGGGAAGGAAAACCGATATTACCCTCAAGTGATGTTCCGCTGCTTGTTGACCAAGACGGATTTTTTAATATCGAATTTATGGGTATTTTAAAACAATACCTTTTGAGCTCTGGAAACACAAAGAAAGCGATCTTAAACGAGGTTGAAAGAGAATGGCGCGCACAGATCGAGAAGATAATCAGCGTTATAAAACCCAGGCCGCTATCTGCCATAGACGGCCATATCCATATGCATATGCTTCCTTTTTTATTCCGTATTGCAGCGAAGCTCGCCAGAGAATACCGTATTCCGGAAATAAGGATAGTTAACGAGCCGTTTTATCTATCGCACGTCCCGAGAGAGTGTTCTTCAAGCCATTTTTTGATAAATACGATCAAGCACTTTATTTTACAAGTTTGCGTTCCCTTCGACTTAAAAATAGCCGAGAAAGTTGGCCTTACACATCCGGATGCAATGCTTGGTGTCCTCTACAGCGGGATGATGAGCATACCGAATATTTTAGCCGGGGTTCGAGCTGCGGAAAATAACGGCGCAAAAAAGATCGAGATCCTCGTGCATATAGGCCGCGCCAAAGATTCAGAGCTGTCCAGATGGAAAGGTGACAGGAAAAAAGCCGGGTTTGTCTTAAGCCCCAGCAGAGATCAGGAATACGCTGCCCTCTTGAGCCTTAAGAAAGAAATAGCATGACCAAGGTTGAACTTATTCAAGCGTCACGGATAGATTACCAGGCATATGCGACTTTTCAAAGAGAAGCATACAGAGACCATCTGGCGCGTACAGGAGCTACAGATTCCCATATGACTCCGGAGTTTTATCGCTGGAAGTATCACACGCCTGCGGGAGAGGGCAGGATAGCCGTGGTAAAAGAAGGGGATACTATCATAAGCTCAAGCGCTATGGCACCTTTTCGTATCCATGCAAATAACTCAACTTTAATCGGATGGCATTGTTTGGATGTAGCGACACTGCCCCAAGCCCGAAAAAAGGGTCTTTTTTTCTCCACTTTGGAAGCCTTGAAAGAAAGCGTCGGATCTGATGAGATCTTTTTTGCCTTCCCCAATTCAAATTCTATCCAGTCTTTTTTGAAACTTGATTGCCAGGAGAATGTTATTTTAACTACCTGGATCGCTCCTTTCGTTAACCTGTCAAAACGCTTATTTAATGAGATTAAAGAAACGAAGGAATTCGGCCCCAAACACGATATTTTTATAAAAGAATTTTTGCCGGATGGGCCGATTTTAGAGCGCAGTTCAGGATACCTGAATTGGCGTTATGCCAGCCACCCAAACAACAAATATGTATTTTTTTCCTATGAGCAGAAAGACCATTGTTTAGGATTTGCTGTTGCGCGTAAGGCGCATGTCATGGGCAGGGATCTGGTACTTGTCATGGAATTATGGGGACGACGCCATTGCGTTGAAGTCAGTCTTTTAAAACATATTGCAGCCTGGACGATAAACGAGGGTAAAAAAATGATGGCGATGATGAGCACCACAATACCGCTTTTTTTTGCCATCCAAGCCTGCTTTTTCCCCGTACCAAGTTTCCTATTGCCCAAAAGACAGATATTGGTTCTCGATATAAAGTCTCATGAACAGGAGAAACTTATGAAAAAAAGATGGATGATCCAAACAGGTGATTGGGACGTCTTCTAAAACTGTCAAAATATGACTTTCGATGAATTAATGAAGATTGATAGGTGCAGATTAATTTTGAAATAAGTATTGAAAAATGAGGCAAATGTGCTATATTTTCTATGTAACTGTCAAAAAATGACAGTTACATAGAAAACTTTGTGCTATGGAAAAATTAGTCGAAAAGATCATTGAATTTGTTCCTAACGATGTTTTCACTGATGATGTTGTCGCGAATCTACTTCCCGGCACGCCTAACAGCCGTTATGGGATAATCAAAAGGGCGATCGCTAAGGGCGAGATCATCCATATTAAAAAAGGGCTTTACGCTTTGGCAAAAAAATTTCAACGCAAGGGGATCAACCTGTTCGGGCTGGCGCAGTTGATCTACGGGCCGTCTTATGTCAGTTTTGAATCGGCGTTGAATTATCATGGCTGGATCCCTGAAGCTGTTTATGCCGTAACCAGCGCCGCTTCTAAAAATGCGAAGGAATTTACAACCCCGCTTGGAGTTTTTAGTTATAAGCGCATCCCGTTCCAATCGCTATTTTTTGGCGTTGATCGCGTTGAATCGCCTCAAGGGCCATATTTCATGGCAAGCCCCTGGAAAGCGCTTATAGATTATGTCTATGTTTATAAAAAGGATTGGCGCGGTATCGACCCTGTTGTAAAAAGCCTCCGCGTCGAAATTGAAAGTATGAAAAATACAAATATTGATCTTCTGGGGCAATTAGGCGCTATTCATAAAAACTCAAGGATTAAAAAATTCATCAAAGGAGTAGAGAAGGATCTAAAGCAATGAGCATTAAAATGATCCAGGAGCGGCTGGATCTCTATAAATGCCTTTCCCAACAAGAGGAAGAGAACGCGTTAAGAGAAATTACTCAAGAGGTCGCCCTGGCGGCCTTATCCAGGACTGATTTTTTCAAAAAAGCCGCTTTTCAAGGCGGAACGGCCTTGAGGATCTTTTATAGCCTGGATCGTTTTTCGGAAGACCTGGATTTTATTTTAAAAGTGCCGGATAAGGATTTTGAATTCGAACCATATTTAAAACCTTTATCCGCAGAATTAAATGTCTACGGTTATAACATGGAGATCACAGACCGCTCTAAAGCAGGCCAAACCGTAAAAAAATGTTTTCTCAAGGATAATTCGCTGGGAAAAATCTTGACCCTTCATCACCTAAAGGGAGACAAGAGCCAAAGAAAAATAAAAATAAAGATCGAGATCGACACCAATCCGCCCTTAGGGGGCAATTTTGAAAATAAATTTTTGGATTTTCCGTTCGCGTTTGCCGTAACAACCCAGGACCTTCCCAGCTTATTTGCCGGGAAAAACCACGCCTTGCTGTGCCGGGAGTATAATAAAGGCAGGGATTGGTACGATTTTATCTGGTACGTAAGCAGAAAAACACACATTAATTTCATTTTTTTATCAAATGCCTTAAATCAGACCGGGCCGTGGACGGGACAAAATGTGTCGGCGGATAAAGCGTGGTATCAGGATGAGATGAAGAAAAAGATCATTTCTATGAATTGGCGACAGGCAAGAGAAGAACTGGCGCGATTCCTAAAACCCGAATTTTTAGATACTTTAAAACTTTGGAGCAATGAGTTTTTTTTGGACAGGTTAAACAAATTAACGGATTCACTATGATCAAGGCGCAAACCATGAAAATACCGTTTACTGATCTGAAGCCGCAATTTAAGGAGATCAAGGTCGCCGCAAACCGTGCCTTTGGTGAATTGGTCAAAAGAGGGGATTATATCCTGGGCCGGGATGTCAGGGAATTCGAATGTTCCTTCGCCGGGTTTATCGGCACAAAATATGCCTTAGGGGTTAATTCAGGGACAGACGCCCTGTTTTTAGGGCTCCTGGGCTTAGGTATAGGCCCGAAAGACGAGGTCATCGTGCCCACCTACACCTATATCGCCTCGGCCTTTGCAATTACCTATACCGGGGCTACCCCGGTTTTTGTGGATATCGATGAAAAGACATTCAATATCGATATCTCAAAAATAGAAAAAGCCATTACCTCAAAGACCAAAGCCATCATGCCTGTGCATCTTTATGGGCAATCGGCCGATATGCGGCCTATTTTGCGTATCGCTAAAAAACATGGATTAAAAGTTATAGAAGATGCGGCCCAGGCCCACGGGGCGGAGTATCACGGCAAAAAAGTAGGGTGCATAGGCGATATCGGGGCATTCAGTTTTTACCCTACGAAAAACCTTGGCGCTTTCGGCGACGGAGGCATGTTAGTCACAAATGATGAAAAATTATTCGAGAAATTAAAAAAATTGCGCGACTACGGAAGAAAGACGCGTTATGAACATGTTTCTTTAGGGTATAATTCCAGGCTTGATTCTGTGCAGGCTTTATTTTTAGGGCAAAAATTAAAAAAACTCGATGAGTGGAACAAGAGAAGGATTTTAGCTGCAAAACTTTATCGCAAGCTTCTTTGCGGCGCAGAAAACATCATTTTGCCCGAAGAAGCATCTTACGGCAAACACGTGTATCATATTTTTGCTGTCCGGGTGAAAAATAGGGACGCAGTCCTTGAAGGCCTAAAAAAAGCAGGGGTCAATGCTGCGGTCCATTATCCTATTGCGTTGCACTTGCAGGAAGTCTACAGGGATCTGGGCTATAAAACAGGGGATTTCCCTGTTGCTGAAAAAATATCCCATGATGTCCTGTGCCTGCCCATTTATCCGCATATTAAGGAATCAGATATAAAATATGTAGTCAAAATATTGAAAGGATTGGTCAAAAATGGATAAGTTGCCTCTAAGCGTAGTTGTTTTGACTAAAAACGAGGAGAACAATATCACCGAATGCCTTGAATCCGTAAAGGGTTGGGCAGACGAAATCATAGTTGTAGATGATTTGAGCACGGACGAAACGATCCGCGCTGCCCAGAAGCTCGCAGATAAGATCCTAACCAAGAAAATGGACGTTGAAGGGACCCATCGCAATTGGGCCTATGCCCAAGCTAAAAATAGCTGGGTCTTAAGCCTTGACGCGGATGAAAAAGTTACGCCGGAATTAAAAAAAGAGATAAGCTCTATCTTACTTCTGACAGCTCACGCGTGTTTTTCCATACCTCTGCGTAATTTTATAGGGAGCTACTGGGTACGTTACGGCGGCTGGTATCCTGCAGCAAAAGTCAGGTTATTCCAAAAAGAAAAATTCAAATATGAGGATGTTGTAGTTCATCCGCGTGTGACCATTGACGGCACTTGCGGCCATCTCAAAGAAGACATAGTCCATAAAGGCTATCCTGATTTCGAACATTTTTTAGCAAGCTTAAACCGCCAGACAACGTTAGAGGCTCAAAAATGGATAACAACGAATAGAAAAATGGGCGCAGGCCGCATTACCTGGAGGGCCGTTGACCGCTTTTTCCGCAGATTCATAGGTAAATATGGATGGAGGGACGGTTTCATAGGCTTTATGGTAGCCTTTTTTGACACCCTTTACCAAATCATGAGTTATGCCAAATACCGGCAGATGCTATTAGAAAACAGAGGGCAGAGGGCAGAGGGCAGAGGGCAGAGGGCAGAGGGCAGATAACAGCAATATGAAAAAAAGAAAAATTCTAGTCACGGGTTCCGGGGGACTAATTGGCAGTGAAGCTGTCCGCTTCTTTTCACAAAAAGGTTTTGATGTATTAGGGATCGATAATGACATGCGCCGGTATTTCTTTGGGCCCGAGGCCAGCACTTCTTGGAACATCCGGCGTTTAAAAAAAGACATTCCTGCCTATAGGCATTTTAACGTTGATATCCGCGATCAAAAAAAATTAGAACAGATATTCAAGGCGCACACTTTCAACCTTATTATCCATGCGGCTGCCCAGCCTTCACACGATTGGGCTGCCAGAGAACCGATCACAGATTTTAGCGTGAACGCGGACGCTACATTGTTTCTCTTGGAGAATTTCAGGAGATATTCGCCCGAGGGCGTATTTATTTTCACTTCTACGAATAAAGTTTATGGAGACCTGCCCAATGCCCTTCCTTTTATTGAAATGGAAAAGCGCTTTGACCTGCCAAAATCTCATGACTTCTATAAAGGAATAGATGAATCCATGAACATAGACCAGTCAAAACACAGCTTATTCGGTGCATCAAAAACAGCTGCCGATATTTTAGTGCAGGAATACGGCCGTTATTTCGGTTTAAAGACTGTTTCACTGCGCGGCGGCTGCCTTACCGGCCCGGCTCATTCCGGGACCCAAATGCATGGTTTTCTTGCATATTTGGGAAAATGCATTGCAACAGGCCGGACCTATAAAATTTTTGGATATAAGGGCAAGCAGGTAAGGGACAACATCCACGCGCATGACTTCGTTAACGCGATGTATCAGTTTTACCTTAAGCCTAAATGCGGAGAAGTATATAATATGGGCGGCGGCCGCTTTTCGAACATATCGATAGTAGAGGCTATCGAAAGATTTGAACATATTCTAAACAAAAAGGCCGTCACGAAATATGTCCGACAAAACAGGGCCGGAGACCATATCTGGTATATCTCCGATATTTCAAAATTTAAAAGAGATTACCCTGCCTGGGATCTTACATATGATATAGGCGCAATACTCGAAGAGATCTGTAAATTCGGCCACTTTAAAAGCAGATGTAATAACACCTGAAATCTTTCCTTGTTCGCAAAAGCTCACAAGGACTTCGCTAAATAAAACATTAAGGTGCTTGTATGAAAACTATATTTTTAGATCGTGACGGCGTAATCAACAAATATCCCGGGGATCACAAATATGTGACCAGCCTGTCGGGTTTTAAATTTTTACCAGGCTCTATCAGTGCCATTAGAGATCTATCAAACGCAGGATATAAAATTTTTGTGATTTCAAACCAGGCAGGTGTTTCAAAGGGGCTTTATTCCAGGAAAGCCCTAAAAGAGATGACGGATTTCATGCTAAACAGCGTAAAAAAAGCAAAAGGCAAGATAGATCGTGTCCTATACTGCCTGCATACCGAAGAGATGGATTGCGCCTGCCGTAAGCCTAAAGACGGGCTGATGAAGAAAGCGACAAAGGACAAGTTTGTCGATCTAAAAAATTCTTATTTTATAGGAGACAGCCTTAGGGATGTCAAGGCAGGAAAGGCATTCGGCTGCAAGACTATTTTAGTCCTTTCGGGAAGAGAAAAACTGGAGAATTCGGTTAAATGGGATTGCATGCCGGATTTTGTCGCCAAAACCCTCTATACCGCTACAAAAAACATCCTTGCTAACAAATATTACCGTGCCTGAAAAAAACATATTGATATTATATGCTACTGCAGGGGCAGGCCATCGAAAGGCCGCAGAAGCTATTTTGCGCGCCGCAAAAAATAACAACCTCGAAGCTGAAACGGCGGATGTGGTGGCATTTATGCCTGCGATATTCGCGAAGATATATTCCGACGGTTATATTTTCCTGATCAAATACCTGGGCGGATTATGGGGTTTTTTATATTTTCTGTCGGATACGCGTTTTTTTAGCTTGATCAATGTGCACTTGCGAAAATTCGCTGATCGCTTTGCTTGCAGAAAGTTGATAACATATCTTTTAAAAAAACAGCCGGATGTCATTATTTCAACCCACTTTTTGACATCAGAGGCCGCTGCATACGCAAAATTAAAATACGGCTTAAAGTCAAGACTTATCACGGTCATAACTGATTTTGGGGTGCATAATTTTTGGATTTGCCCCGGGACCGATATTTACTGCTGCGCATCTGACGCGACAAGAGATATTTTGATCGCAAAAGGGATAGCGCCAGAGAATATCAGGATAACCGGCATTCCTTTAGATGGAAAGTTTCTCAATGCAGGCGAAAAAGAGACTTTGCTTGGCGAATTTGGACTTAACAAGGATCGATTCACTGCCTTGATCATGACGGGTGGTATAGGCGCAGGCCCTATCGAAGAGATCGTAGAGCTTTTAAAAGACGATGTGCAACTTTTGGTAATTTGCGGTTTCAACAAAGATCTTTATAATAGGTTATCCTCAAAAAAATACCCGAATGTACGGGTCTTTGGATTCATTGACTATGTCCAAAAACTTATGAAGGCCTCGCAAGTAATTGTCACGAAAGCCGGCGGTTTAAGTGTTTCAGAAAGCCTGGCCACAGGACTGCCTATGATATTTTTCTTTCTTATCCCGGGCCAGGAAACTTTGAACGCAAGAACTATTGAATCACAACAAGCCGGCTTTATCGCCAGAGACCCAAAAGACATTAAAGATATTATCTTAGGCTTAAAAAATGACCCGGCCGCATTGACCGCTCTAAAAAATAAAGGCCTATCCTTGGCTAAACCGAACTCTGCGCAAGACATCATTGCCCTGGCAAATTAATTCCGATGAAGAAACGTATCGCCGAAGTCGCTATCCCCATATCCATCGCCTTAAATGAGGTATTCGATTACTTGCTACCGCAGGATTGCCAGTCTCCTATTGAAGTCGGCTGCAGGGTTGTGGTCCCATTCCGTAATTTTTCAGTCATGGGTTACGTTATCCGGCTCAAAAATAGCTCGCCTTACGAGAAAAAATTAAAAACAATTTTAAGGAATTTAGACAGCCAGCCGGCATTAAACCTCGAATTGTTCGATCTCGCGGATATGCTGCGCAAACGTTATTTTTGTTCTTTGGCAGATGCCATTCATACTGTCATGCCGTCTGGATTAAAAAACTCCAGAAAGCCTCTTGGTGAATTTCCGAAAGAAATACATAACGACGGCCTGGTTTTATCACTATCCCCGCAAGAGCAGGAGAGCCTGACTCGAAAAGAACTCCGTGAGCCCCTTGTTCTTGTTCTTGTCCATGACATTACCGAAAAGGAAAAGTGGCGCATATACAGCGCTTTGATCAAACAAGCTCTTATACAAAAAAAGAGCGTAATTTTTTTAGTGCCTGACCATCAAAAGATAAGCAGGGCTCTTGGATATCTGGACATCGGCATAAAGAGCTCCATATTGAGCTCGAACGTCAAAACCTCCGACAGCATAAACACCTGGATGACTATAAAAAATTCGGATTTTAGTTTTGTTATCGGCACACGGTCTGCTGTGTTTGCGCCTGTCAATAACCTGGGGCTAATTATTATAGACGAAGAGGACCATTTTGCTTACAGGCAAGACCAGGTGCCGCATTACCGCACAGCTCAAGTCGCCTTTGAACGGACAAAAAGACATTCTGCAAGTCTTGTTTTGGGTTCGTTTACGCCTTCCCTGGAAACCATCGCCTGGATCAAAAGCGATAACGGGCAATATTTGAGGTTGGGTGAGATCAATAAGAATGCAATCATTAAACTGATAGACATGAGGCAGGAAAGAGGGTTTAAGGCAAGAGACAGGATAATTTCGGGGATCCTAGAACATCGAATAGCTGATTGCCTTGAGCGCAAGGTAAAAATGCTTATCTTTGCCAATAAAAAAGGCTTTTCTACTTTCCTCTACTGTAAAAAATGTAAAACTATCCAGACCTGCCCCAGATGCAGCACATCATTAGTGTATAATTTTAAAGATAAGTCCGTATGCTGCCCAAAGTGCCCATATACGCAAAAAGCCATAGACTTATGCCCTGCGTGTAGAAGCGCGTATGTCAAATATTTTGGATACGGCATAGAGAAGGTAGAAAGCGAACTCCTGCGGCTTTTTCCTTCTGCAAAAATAGCTCCATACGCTGCTGGCAAAGTCGCCGCCTATGATATAATGTTGGCAACACAGGGCCTGCTTGAGGATGCGTCTTGGGACCAATACGCCTTTGATACAGTTGCAGTGCTTTCCTGCGAGCAAATGCTTGGCCACGTAGACTTTCGTTCAACGGAAAAGACATTTGCAAAACTTATAAGGTTGCTTTTCCTGGCAAAAATAGAATTTTTGATCCAATCCCGGGTATTGGAAAATAATGCCCTCATTTGTCTGCAACGCCGGGATATAGATGCCTTTTATCAAAATGAGTTAAAACAACGCCAGGAATTTGACCTGCCTCCCGCAACCGAAATAGCGGCGCTTATCGTGCGCTCTGGCAAACAAAACAAGGCTTTGGAAGGGGCGCAGGAAATTTTCAGAACACTTAAAAAAAAGGCGGCGAGACAACCAGGCATACAGATATTCGAGCCATCTGCTTCGATGCCTTTGAAAGTCCGCGGTAACTACCGTTATCAGATATTAATAAAATATAAACAACTGGAACCGGTCTCAAAAGCCTTAAGGTTTGTTTTAGAGAAAAGAAGCCATAATCTCATTGTAACTTTTGACCCTACGCCCTATAGGTAATTTTACATAACATGAGGATCACTTTTTTTGGAAGCGGTAAATTTGCAGTCACCATACTCGAAGCCCTGCATAAACACGGCCATGAGATAAAACTTGTGGTAACGCAGCCGGATAGGAAAAAGGGTAGGCACTTGCATTTAAGTGCAACACCGGTAAAAGAATACTCCCTCTTAAACGGCTTTACAATATTCCAGCCGGCTGATATCAATTCTACGGATTCTATCGAGATCCTTAAAAAATCCGATGCCGATCTTTTTATTGTCGTTTCATACGGAAGGATCCTATGCAAAGCTATTCTAGCCTTACCCGGGATCATGGCTGTCAATATCCATGCTTCTCTATTGCCTAAATATAGGGGGGCAGCTCCGATAAACCGCGCTATTATGAACGGGGATAGCGTTACCGGCATCACCTTTATCAGGATGAATGAACGCATGGATGAAGGAGGCATCATCTTTCAAAAAGCACTCAAAATAGAAAGAGATGATAATGCGCTCACTCTGGATGGCAAATTATCAATACTTGCGGCATCGCACATAAATAGTATTTTGGATAAAATTGCCGCAAAAAAGATCCGGCCAAAAAATCAAGACGATAAGAAGGCTACCTATGCGCCTTTAATGAACAAACAGGAAGGGCTTATACATTGGGAAGATCCTGGCGAAAAGATCATAAACAATTTTAGAGGCTGTTACGGCTGGCCCGGAACATTTACCTACTATAAAGGCATGCTACTAAAGGTAACTTTACTTGAAAAAGGTCGATTCCGCAGCTCGGGCTCTTTTGGTGAAATACTTGCAGCATACGATAATCTGCTTGAGGTTGCCTGCGGTAAAGGCAGTATTGTCATAAAAGAGGTTTTGCCAGAATCTCATCACCGAATGTCTGTGAAAAGTTTCCTTGCCGGACATCATGTCAAGATCGGCGAAAAATTGGGCTGCTAAAGTACTAAAAATGCTTGAAACTGATAAAAAATGTGCTAAAATTAAAAACCTATGCCGGAATTAAGGAAAGATCCTATCATCGGTAGGTGGGTCATAATAGCTGTAGAAAGAGCGCGCAGGCCGAAAGGCTTCAGGCCGCCTGTCACTATGCCTGATGAGGGCGATTGCCCTTTTTGCGAGGGCAAAGAAGCCAGTACGCCTAAAGAGATCTTTGCCATACGCAAAGAGGGCACAAAACCTGATCAGCCAGGCTGGGATGCACGCGTGGTGCCGAGCAAAACCCCTATTCTTGGGATAGAAGGCGATCTAAACAGACACGGCAAGGGCCTCTACGACGTAATGGGTGGAGTTGGCGCACATGAAGTCATTATCGAAACCCCTAAACATATAGCCAATATAGCCGATCTTGACGAAACACAAATAGCTAAAGTAATTACCTGCTGCATAGACAGGTTTGTTGACCTTTCTCGCGACGAAAGATTTAAATATGTCCTAGTCTTCAAAAATTATGGCTGGGCTTCCGGCGGCGGCAGAGTGCGACATTCACGAACTCAATTGATAGCCACGCCTGTAACGCCTAAAAGGGTCAAAGAGGAACTTGTCGGAGCAAAAAAATATTATGATTATCACGAACGCTGCATCTTCTGCGACCTCATACGACAGGAGACCCAAGCCAAGGACAGGGTGGTCCTAGAATTTGACGGTTTCGTAGCAATAACACCATTTGCTTCAAGATTTCCATTTGAGGTCTGGATCCTGCCTAAACAGCACAACTGTGATTTCTCGACCTTGAGCGTAGAGAACAGGCTTAATCTTGGAAAAATAATCAAAAAGATCCTGACAAAATTAAAAATAGGCCTGGATGATCCGCCTTATAACTTCGTTTTGCATACGTCCCCTTTTAGGCGTAAAAAAAGCAAAGGTGGCTACTGGAAAACTATCGAAGACGATTACCACTGGCATATTGAGATCATCCCTAGATTGACCAGCCCTGCGGGATTTGAGTGGGGCACAGGATTCTATATTTGCCCGATATCCCCGGAAGAAACAGCCAAATACTTGCGTGAGGTAGAAGTCCCATGAGCGAACTAAGGCGCGATCCAATAGTAGGACGATGGGTCATTGTTGACGTTGAAAATCCAAAAGCACCGCAGGATTTTCTTGTAGAGCCTCACCACTATGAGGATTCGACTAATTGCCCGTTCTGCTACGGCAACGAATATATGACACCCCCTGAAATACAGGCTTTTAGGCACGAAAAAACTCTTATCAACCGCGCTGGGTGGCAGGTTCGCGTTGTCCCTAATAAATTTCCGGCTTTGCAGATAGAAGGAGACCTTGACCGAAGGGGCATAGGCCTTTTTGATATGACAAACGGCATAGGCGCCCATGAGGTCATTATCGAGACCCCGTACCACACAAAAGACATCCCTGATCTGGAATTAGATGAAATTGAAAAAATCTTAGAGATGTACTGTATGCGTTTTAAAGACCTGGAAAAGGACAAACGTTTTAAATACATAATGCTTTTTAAAAATTTCGGCTCAAGCGCTGGCGCCACGATCGATCATAACCATACGCAGCTTATCGCTCTCCCGATGATCCCTAAGAATGTTTTAGAAGAGATCACAGGCGCAAGCAAATACTACGAATACAGGGACAGGTGTATTTTTTGCGATATCATCCGTCAGGAGCTGGAAGAAAAGGAAAGGATATTATCACAGAATAAGAACTTTATTTCATTCTGTCCTTATGTTTCCAGGTCTCCTTTTGAAACCTGGATCATGCCTCGCGCCCACAAATTATCATATTGTGAGATCTCCAAAGAAGAGATAGGTGACCTGGCAAAGATGCTCAAGGAAGTTTTACGCCGGATGAAAGTCGCGCTTGGCGATCCGTCCTATAATTTCATTCTTCACACAGCACCCATAAACAGTGAAGAGAGGCCAGGTTATCATTGGCATATAGAAGTCATGCCGCGCTTGAGCCGTATCGCGGGTTTTGAATGGGGAACGGGTTTCTACGCAGTGGCCACACCGCCTGAAGTAGCTATAAGATATTTAAAAGAGGCAAGGATATAAAATAATAGTCGCACGTCACAAGTCACAAGAAAAAAAATTTGAAACTTGAGACTTGAGACAAAATAATCGAAAGGGGAATATAACATGGCAGTTAAAGTAGGTATCAACGGGTTCGGCAGGATAGGAAGGCTAGTATTCAAGGCGGCAATCGAAGAGAATGCCAAAGATATCGAGATCGTAGCTGTGAATGACTTGACGGACGCAAAGACTTTGGCTCATCTTTTAAAATATGATTCCACATTCGGGAAGTTCAAAGGCACTGTGGAGTCAAAAGAAGGCGCGCTCGTAGTCAACGGAAAAGAGATAAAAGTATTCTCGCAGAAAGACCCTGCCCTCATACCATGGAAAGATGCAGGCGTTAAGCTAGTCATTGAATCGACCGGCAGGTTTACGGATGCCGAAAAAGCCAAGGCCCACATAACAGCAGGCGCATCTAAGGTTATTATCTCCGCACCTGCAAAAAATGAAGATGGCACTTTTGTCATGGGCGTCAACGAAGACAAATACGACCCTAAAAAACACAATATAGTGTCCAACGCCTCATGTACAACTAACGGACTGGCTCCTTTAGCCAAAGTACTTTTGGATAACTTCGGTATAAAATGCGGTATTATGACGACTATCCACTCATATACCAACGATCAGGTTATCCTCGATTTCCCTCATAAAGACTTAAGAAGGGCGAGAGCTGCCGGCTTATCGATGATCCCGACCTCAACAGGTGCTGCTAAAGCCATTGGCCTGGTCATCCCGGAACTTAAAGGCAAGATGGACGGCCTGGCAGTCCGCGTGCCTACACCGGACGTATCTCTGGTGGACCTGACTGTTGAAGTCGAAAAAACGACTACGGCTGCGGAAGTCAATGCTGCTCTAAAAAAAGCATCTGATACTCCGAGATTAAAAGGTATCTTGGCTGTATGCGAGGAACCGCTTGTTTCCATTGACTTCAAAGGCGACAGGACTTCATCTGTCATCGACGCAGAACAGACAAAAGTCATCGGCAACATGGTTAAGGTCCTGGCGTGGTATGATAATGAATGGGCGTATTCGTGCCGCGTGGTTGACCTATGCGAATATATCGTCAAAAAAGGCATATAATTTGCTGCAATTCTACCTTCCTGTACCTTTCCGTTCCCGCATCGGAAATAAATTCCGATGCGGGAACGTGAGTCTGCTATAACCATGACTCAAAACTACGACTATAGCCGTTTCCTCCAAACATTATCCCGCGAGCAATGGAACCGTATCGGAACCAAGAGGCGCAGCGGTGTTGTAGCTCCGCTTTTTGCAGTCTATTCCTCTGAAAGCGTAGGCATAGGGGATTTTTCCGATATCAAACTCCTGGTAGACTGGTGCAACAAAACAGGCATGAGCATCGTAGAGCTCTTGCCCATGAATGATGTGGGTTTTAATTTCAGGCCGTATGATGCGCAGAGCACATTTGCTCTTGACCCGATGTATCTGTGTTTTGAAGGCCTGATCGGCGTAGATCTGAAACCTTTCAAAGGCGACATAAAGAAAATAAAGAAAGATTTTCCTTTAGGCCAAAAAAGAGTAGATTATGGCATAAAAGCAGCCAAGCTACATCTTTTGTGGAAGATCTTTGACTCCGGGTCCATCGAAAGCAGTCCCTCGTTCGAAAACTTTGTCTCCGGGAACAATTTCTGGCTCCAAGATTATGCCCTTTTCAAAGTCATCAAAGAAAAAAACAATGAAATGACATGGGAAGGATGGAGCGAAGACTTGAAAACCAAGAAAGAAGAGACAATATGCGTCTTTAAGACGACCTACGCGCAAAATTTACTGTTCCATAAATGGATGCAGTGGCAACTTTTTCAACAGTTCAAGTCCGCCAAAAGCTATGCTAATGAGCACGGTGTTATCCTCTTGGGTGATCTGCCTTTTCTTGTATCACGAGACAGCGCTGATGTCTGGGCACACCAGGATCATTTCAAACTTATGTTAGCGGCAGGCGCTCCGCCTGATATGTTATATTCAAAAGGGCAGCGTTGGGGCATGCCGCCTTATAACTGGGAAAACATCAAAAGGAATAATTTTGATTACATTGTTGAAAAATTAAAATACGCCCAGAATTTTTATGACATGTACCGCATTGATCACGTAGTGGGCATTTTCCGGGTTTGGACTATTGGGCTTTCCGAACCGCTGGAAAATGGCGGCTTAAACGGTTCCTTTGACCCAAAAGAGGAGAATGTTTGGGAAGAACACGGCCGCAGCCTTCTGTCGATCATGTTGAAAAATTCAAGCATGCTTGCGTGTGCGGAAGATCTAGGCGTAGTCCCGGCGTGCTCCTACAGAGTCTTGGAAGAATTAGGTATCCCGGGAATTGATATTCAGAGATGGATGAGAGACTGGGGTAAAACTTTTGACTTCAAAAAACCGGATGAGTACAGAAAGAACTCGCTTGCCACAATAGCAACACACGATATGTCGAGCCTTTGCGCCTGGTGGAATTTCGAAGCAGGGACAGTTGACGAAGAGTTATTTAAACGTAAATGCACGGAAAAAAATGTATCATTCGAAAACGTAAAGACTGCCCTTTTTGATCTACGTGCTTCGCAACACGGCCGATTGCGCTGGAAAAACAATATTTCCGACCAGGGGGTTCTGGCTAGCCGCATAGGTTTAGACGAGCATGCCGCAAAAGACATCGTAGACCTGTATAAAGGTTCTTTTGGCGAAAAAGAAAAATTTGCCAAATTCTTAAGGCTTGATCAAGCCGGAAACGAAGCTTACCCGCCGATGCTTGTCGCGAAAGCCTTACAGAAGATCACCGAAAGCGCATCTATTTTCAGCGTACAACTCATCCACGATTGGCTCTCTTTGGATTCTCTTTTTGATTTCGACCCGTGGGAATTGCGCATAAATTTTCCCGGGACTTTGAGCGAAAAAAACTGGACACTTATTCTGCCAATTTCACTGGAAGATATGCTAGAATTACCTGTAAATGAAGTTATTAAAAAGATCAATCATGACAGCGGCAGGATAAATTGACTCCTTGCTTAACCGCTTCGGAGTTGTTTTTGTAAAGTAAGAATACTCATGCATAGGCAAAATCAAGGAGGGGGCTATGAAAACGTTCATCTGTAAAGTTTGCGGCCACATCGAATTCAATGAAATAACTGCAAATTGCCCTGTTTGCGGTGCTCCAAAAACAAGCTTTGAAGATAAGCCGGACTTGATCCACAGGCCGGGAGAAGCGACTAACTTCACTGAACCTGAAAAAAAACACATCCCGAAGATCGTGCTTGTCAAGACATGCGGCCTTATACCCCAGGGATGCATGGATGTCCATGTCAAGGTAGGAGAGACAGAGCACCCGATGTTAAAAGAGCACTACATCACCTTTATCGACTTCTATATCAACAAACAGTACCTATCACGGGTATATCTGACCCCGGAGAGACTTCACCCTGCTGCAGCCCTGCACCTTAATGTTAACGCAGGGATTTTGACTGCTGTCGAGCGCTGTAATATTCACGGCTACTGGATGGCAGAAAAAAACCTATAACTTTATCCCATGAAATTAAAACTCTTTTTTCTTCCTCTTATTCTTTTCTTTATGGTCATGGGGTATATTTTCGCCTTTTTCTATACTGAACTGGCCTTGCAGGAATTCAATGGCTTTAACATAAAAATCAGGGATATGAGAGGACAAAAAACTTTTAATTTGCCAGTCCAACAAACATATCTCTTGAAGATATGGGGAGACGATATTATTGAAAAGGCATATTTAAATGGGCTGCCTTTGATACATACCATATACCGCCGCAGAACGACACTTAAAGAATTTTATTACCTGTTGCCCGCCGGAACAACAAAGACTGGCGAGAACACCTTAACTGCCGGTCCTGGCATGCGATACAGCTTTGTGGTAAGAAATAATATTGTGACAGCCGATTTTGGCGTTATTGCCTTCAAGAACAGCCAGATAAAAAAAATCATGGCTGCCCCGGGACTGTTTGTTTCTTTTATGCTGTTTTTTTCCGCGATAGGTTTATTCAGTTGTTACGTTTTTTCATCTCTTTTTAGTCTGCCTTTTAATAAGGTCTTTATAGCACAGGCCGCCTCTTTTTTGCCTTGTATCCTGTTTTTTTGCTTTCTGCGCCAAATAAATAACTTACTTCCCATTAACCTCTACTTCCTTAAGAATAGTTATTTTGGCATTTGCGCGTTTTTGATACTTATCTTTCAATTGCCGGCCATGTTTTTTTTGATTCTTAGGGAGAGTCGTGTCCATACAGGCCTTGTAACCGATGTCAAAGGATATACCAAGCAACTCATAGGGCACCGCGCAGGCGTTATAGCTGATGTCAAAAGATATACTAAACAACTCATAGGGCACCGCGCCGTTAAATGGTTCCTGGCTTCTGAATTCTCCGATAAATGCGTTATCTTATTTATAGCCCTGTTGTTTTTATGCGCGCTGCTTATATCTTTCAAACTTGAGTTCATAGCTTCCTTTTTCGGCAATATGGCATATTTGGCATTAACTACAGCCGTGATCATAAAACTTTGTAAATCCACGCACTCATCATCGTGACCGAAAACAGCTTTTTCCCCCCAGGAAAGCTCCTTTTTTTCTCGATCCTTTCTACGATCTTTTTTATTCCCATCTACAATTCTTTGACAAGCATCTGTATCGGATTTTCTGTTTTTTTCTTAATACTGACGCTTTTTCTTGACCGATCAGTCAATAGGCCGCTCTCTGCCAAAATACCATTGATCCTTTTTTTTATCTTTTGCGTTCTTTCCATATTCAACACCACTAACTTGCCAATAACTTTAAAAGGCCTGAAGAAACTTGCGCTATATGTTTTACTTTATTTTTCAGTTATCAAAAGCTTGCATGACGAAAAACGAATAAAGGGATTCGTATTTATCCTTGTTTTTTCAGCTGCGATCGTCTCTGTTGACGGACTATACCAGCTGATGCAAGGGAAGGACTGGTTTAGCGGCCGCGCCCTTATGAGCTATCCACAACTGGATATAAAACGGATCACCTCATCATTCCATCAGGCCGGCAGCCTGGGCATATACATAGGATTAGTATTGCCGCTGGCTTTAAGTTTATTCCTGTTTTATTCTTCAAGGCTTACAAAGTGGCTTTTAGGTATAAGTATTTGTCTGATGCTTCCTGTCCTGATTCTTACTTATGCGCCGGGAGCGGCCCTTGGTCTCTACGCAGCTATCATCATTATGGCTATTTGTAAGAGAAAATGGTGGCTTGTTGCGCTACTTTTGGTAGGCCTTATATTCGGTTTTTTCCTGTTGCCCGAGTCTTTAACCAGCTGGCCCCATGGTGGATTCTTCACGTCTATAGCCGGACGGATAAACATGTGGAAGACAGCCTTAAAAATAATACAGGTCCATCCGTTCATAGGAAGCGGCCTGCACAGTTTTTCAATAAATTACGAGAACTTCTGCCTGCCTGGCCAGCCGCATTGCGGCGCAGGGGCGCCTTACGCGCATAATATGTACTTGCAGATGGCAGCCGAGATCGGCTTGCTCGGGCTTGGCGTTTTTATCTGGATCCTTGCCTTTACGTTCAAAAAATTATTTAATATTTTCAAATCCGCTTCATCCACCTCGTTTATGAAAGCGCTATCATTGGGCTTAACCGCAGGGATGGCGGCTTATTTAACGCATGGCATACTTGAATCAAGCATTTACACATCGCAAGGCGCTTTGCTTTTCTGGACAATGCTTGGATTATCGCATGGCTTGATCTCCTTAATGACTTTACAAAAAATAAAAGTTTGATATAATACGCCAATGAATTAATAGAGAGAATGGAAATGTAAAGACCTAAATAGATCCCGATGCCAAATCGCTCCGCTGGCACGGGATAAATTCGACCAACAGACTTACGTTCACTAATCGTTCCGTAAGCCTGGGTCTCATTTAGAGGCGGATATGAATAAAAAGAGCATAAAAGATATACCCATAAAAGGCAAGTCGATCATCATGCGAGTTGATTTTAACGTCCCGCTCGACAAAAAAACCCTGGCAATTACTGACGATACACGCATTAAGGCGGCCTTGCCAACAATTGAATACATTTTAAAAAAATCCCCGAAGAAACTTATCCTGATGACGCACCTAGGCAGGCCTGACGGACAGATAAAAGAAGAACTACGGCTTGGCCCCGTAGCAAACAGGCTGCAGGAATTGCTTAAAACCCCTGTTACAAAGCTAAATGACTGCGTAGGTGACAACATAAAGGCCGCGATCGCCTCCTCAAAGGACCAGGTCGTACTGCTTGAAAATTTACGATTTCACTCTGAAGAAGAGGAGAATGACGTTAATTTTGCCAAAAAACTCGCATCCATGGCCGATATCTACGTCAATGACGCTTTTGGGACTGCGCACAGGGCGCACGCATCAACAGAAGGTATTGCGCATTACATACCGTCCGTTTCAGGATTACTTTTGGACAAAGAGATAGAATACTTAGGGAAATCCCTGGAAACTCCGCAAAAACCTTTCGCTGTAATTTTGGGCGGTTCCAAAGTTTCGGACAAAATTGGAGTTATTGAGAACCTGCTTGATAAAACAAATACTCTGGTTATCGGGGGAGGAATGGCATATACGTTCCTTAAAGCCCAAGGCGTGCCGATCGGCAACTCTAAGCTCGAAAAGGATAAGATCGATCTAGCCAAAGAAACTTTGGAAAAGGCCAAAGAGAAAAATGTCTCGGTGGTGCTGCCAGTCGACCATCTCATTGTTGATAACATCGACGCGCCTACTAGGTTAGAGACCACAAATGGCCAGTCGATCCCGGATGGCATGATCGCTGTGGATATCGGCCCAAAAACCATTGAGCTATTCAAAAAAGCTTTAAAAGACGCAAAAACTATATGTTGGAATGGCCCCTTAGGGATCTTCGAGAATGATAAATACGCCAAGGGGACAAAAGAGATCGGTGATTTTATCACAACCACCAGAGCCGTAACGATCATCGGTGGCGGAGACACTGCCAGCGCTGTGGCAAAGTTTGGCTTAGAGAAGAAAATGACACATATATCCACCGGTGGCGGAGCTTCCCTGGAATATATGGAAGGCAAAGTATTGCCAGGCATTGCAGCTTTAAACGATAAAGAATAATTTGAGGGAAAAAATATGCGAAGAAAAATGATCGCAGGCAACTGGAAAATGAACAAAATAACAGCCGAAGCCATTGAGCTTGCCAACGGATTAAAAAGGGAGCTTTATAAAATAGATGACGTGGACATCGTAGTCTGCCCGCCTTTTACGGCCTTAGAAGAAGTCTCGGAAGCCACCTACGAATCCAATATAAAATTAGGCGCTCAAAATATGCATTGGGAAGAAAGCGGCGCTTTTACAGGTGAGATAGCCCCAATGATGCTCAAAGACCTGGGGTGTGAGTTTGTCATCCTTGGCCACTCTGAAAGGCGCCTTTACTTTCATGAAACAAATGACACGGTAAACAAAAAAACCAAGGCTGCCTTAAAGGCCGGCCTGACACCTATTGTCTGCGTAGGAGAAACCCTGCAAGAGAGAGAAGCCGGAAAAACATTTGAAGTTATCCAGGACCATGTCTATAATAGTTTAAAAGATCTGACGGAAGAGGAGTTGGCTAAGATAATCATCGCTTATGAGCCCGTATGGGCCATAGGAACAGGCAAGACAGCTTCGCCCGAGCAGGCGCAGGAAGTGCACAAGTTCATAAGAGATCTTTTGAAAAAGAAGTATTCGGAAGTGCTTGCTGAAGAGATCGTCATCCTTTACGGCGGAAGCGTCAAACCAGGCAACACAAAAGAGCTTGTCAACCAAATTGATATCGATGGTGCGCTTGTCGGAGGAGCCAGCCTTGATGTCAAAAACTTTTCAGAGATCGTAAATGCAGCCTCAACTTGTGGAACGAAGTGAACATAAGTTGAATGGCTAAATTTATCCTTTACATTTACCATTAAGATTTAAGAAGGTAGATGTAAAGGATTAACTCGCACAGTGACTTATGAGCGCTTCGCTTCATAAGCCACGTGCTCATAAAGGAGCCTAATTAAATGTTTGCCTTAGTCATAACCATTCACGTCATTACCTGCGCGCTGCTTATCCTTATCGTGTTAGTACAGCAGGGAAGGGGCGGCGGGCTGATCGATTCTCTTTCATCGGCAGAATCGATCTTCGGCACAAAGACCAACACTTTTCTAGTCAAATCGACTTCAGTTTTAGCGGTTGTCTTTTTTATTACCTGCTTGAGCCTGGCCTTTCTTTCCATGCAAAAGAGCAAATCCCTTATCGAAACATCCTATAAGCTTACGGCAGCGTCCCAATCTCAAACACAGGCTCAAACTAAACCTGTAACAACCTCTGACACGACAGAACAGGCACCTTCGCCTGTTCAGACCACCACAACAACTCCGCAGACTACGCAAACCGCTTCAACGCCTTGAAGGATAAATTACTCTGGGTTTTTGCGCTAAGCAGCGCTATTTACTTTACCCAGGGGATCGAAGCCCTTCCTTCCCAGGGCTTGTTCTATTATCTTAAAGAATCCCTGAAATTTTCCCCCGAGAAGATCATGGTCATCTCAAGCCTGATCACATTTGCCTGGCTGATCAAACCCGTCATTGGCTACATAATAGATAATTTTTTAAACAAAAGAGCCTGGATCTTTATATCGCTGATCTTTAGCATGATCCTGGCCTTTATAGCGGGATCAAACCATCTGCCGCTTGCCTTCTTAATCGGTATACTCATTATAAGTTCAGCTTGCGCAGCCTTCAGGGATGTTGCTGTGGACGGCATCATGTGTGTAGAGGGCAAAAAGTACAATGCCACCGGAAAAATCCAGAGCGTACAATGGATGTCTATTTCTGTGGCAACGTTAGTCTCGGGAATAGGAGGGGGCTATATTGCCGAGAGATGGGGCTACAAGGCCGGCTTCCTGCTCTTGGTCCCCATTTATATAATGGCCGGGATCTTCGCATATTTTTATAGGACTAAAGACCCGATGCGAAGCGAAACCGCATCAAAATTTATCCTTGATCTAAAAAAGATGTTCGGCGATAAGAGGCTGCTTACAGCGGGCTTATTTGTCTTCCTCTATAAATATTCCCCGTCTTTCGGCACGCCGCTTTTTTTCATACAAAGAGATGTATTCAAATGGAGTAAGATCTGGATCGGCGGTTTAAGTACGATAGGCACTGTTTTTGCGATCATAGGCGCATTGCTCTATTATAAGTTCAGCCAAAAAATAAATATCAAAAAATGGCTGTTTTTCTCGGTCTTCGTTGGCGCATTGGCATCTTTAAGCTACCTATATTACACACCTGCCACAGCCATTGCCTACGATATAGTCTATAGCCTCATGTGCATGTTTATTTTTTTAATGATCATGGATTTTATGGCTAAAAATTCAATTCCTGGCCTTGAGGCTGCCTCGTTTGCCTTGTTGGCCAGCATAAGCAACCTTGCTCTTGTGGCCAGCAATTTTTCCGGAGCCTATTTACTGCCCTTGATAGGGCTTCAATGGCTCATAGTCATTTCTGCGGCGGCGAGTTTTATGTGTCTTTTTCTTATCAACAGGATCACCGCCTAAGTGGTAGCTAAACAGTAAAATTTCAGATAGAATTATCATATTGTTCTCTGCTATAATGGTAGCTACATGTTTCTATCTGCTATAGGCACAAAAAGAATAGGAGAGGCTGTTGATTATATCTTAAACCGCCTGCTCATCGTTTTTTTCTTCTGTATTTTGGTAGTCTACGCTTCCCGCGAGATCGCAGACCTTGATCTCTGGCTCCACTTAAAGACCGGCGAATACATAATACACCACCGTTTCATTCCTTCGGCTGATATATTTTCTTTTACCATCTACGGCAGGCCGTGGATCAACCACGAATGGTTCTTCCAGGCTTTTGCATATCTGTTCTACGCATCAACAGGCGCCGACGGCCTTATCTTAATGCAAAATATCATCCTTATTACGACCTTCCTGTTCTTGTTTTTTTCGGCGCGGCGCAAAAATAATCATATCTTCCTGTTTATCGTACTCTATCTTACGCTTCTGACATGCGCTTACCGCTTCACCATAAGGCCGGACATTTTCAGCCTATTTTTCCTGACCGTTTATCTGTGTTTGATCAAAAGTTTTATCGAAAGAAAAACTTCCTTTTTCCCGTTTGCGCTTGTTTTGACGATATGTCAAATAGCCTGGGTCAATATGCACGGTTTTTTCTTCACAGGGCCTTTAATAATACTTGTCTTCCTTTTTGCCGAGATCCTAAAAAGAACGGTCAAGCTGCCTGCATCCTGGAACCAGACACGCCGCATCGACAATAGACAGATGCTCCAATTACTCATCATTCTCGGCTTGATAATACTTGCTTCGTTCATTAACCCTTACGGCCTAAAAGGGGCCGCTTATCCATTTTCAGTATTGGGGCAGATATCCGGCAAAGGCAAAATAATCTTCCAATACATCCAGGAATTGGCCAGGCCCATTACTCTCAAAAATATCTTCGATATTAATTTCTTCCCATTCTACAAGGCTTTTATCCTCGTATCATTGTTTTCTTTCAGGTTCAACCAGCGCCACGTCAACATTTCCGATCTGGCGATCTGGCTTCTGTTCACAGGTTTCTCCTTCATCGCCATAAGGAACGTCGCCTATTTTGCCTTTGCCGCAGCCTTCGTTACTTTTAATAATATTGAATTGGCATTAGAGAATAAAAAAACGCTGCCCGGATGGTTTCAGAACAAAAGAATGCGCTCAATTTTCTGCTATCTGCTTCTGGCTTTTCTTTTTTATTCCCCTTTTAAAGGGGCCCAAAAATATTTAGATAGCGCCACGTATGACTTCGATACATATGAGCTTAAATCCGGCATGCTCGGGGTTTCGCATGCCCGTTTCCCGCAAAAGGCAGTGGATTTCCTGCTCAAACACGATCTTCCGAGTCATATGTTAAATGATTTTAATTCCGGGTCCTACCTTATAGGCCGCGCATTTCCCAAAAGACAGGTATTTATCGACGGCAGGACAGAGCTATACGGCCCGGACTTTTTTTCAAGATATGTCAGTTTGGCAGAAGGCAAAAAAGATGTAATCAAGGAAACTCTGGAAAAATACGACATAAGAGGCAGCTTTTTAACGGCTTCAACGAACGATCTCCACGTAGGGCTCACGCGCTATTTTTTACATAACCCTGCTTGGACCCTGGTTTATTTTGACGAAGGCGCTGTTATCTTTTTAAAAGACATTCCGGAAAATAAAGGACTTATCAAAAAATTCAGGATCGACTTGAAAACCTGGGAGCCCCCCGAACCCGATTTCCTGAAAATCGGGATATCTTTGCGCTACCCGATGCCATATGTTTACCGCGCCCGCTTCCTACACAGGCATGGATTTTACGAAGCTGCGGCTAAAGAAGCCAGAGTTATTTTGGATCTGATGCCCAATAACGGCGAAGCATTTAAATTCCTGTCCGATTATTATTTCGAAAATAAGGATTATAAAAAGGCATTTATTTATGCAAGAAATTGCCTTCTATATACGCCCGGCGACTTAGTCCAGCGCGCAAAACTAGCGCTTATTTATCACCATCTTAACGACGAGGATAAAGCGCTTAAGGTGATCAATGCTATAATTAAAAAACAGCCCAAATTCGCCAGAGCATTTTACGTAAAGGCGCTTATCCTAAAGAAAAAAAATCAGAAAACAGCAGAAGAATTACTGCGCCAGGCATCAAAACTCGCACCCGAAGAACCACGTTACCATGCGGAATTAGGGGATTTGCTGGCGCAATACCGTGATCCGGCGGGAGCAAAAAAAGAATGGCAGAGCGCCTATGAATATGACAGTTCGAATGAGGCATTGATCGAAAAAATAGGGACAAAATAGCAGTTTTTTCTTGTTTTTAAACCGTATTTCTGTATAATATAACACTATGTTAATAACCATTTTAAAGCCATATTTGATAACGTTCATCCCGATCTTTTTGGCGGTGGATATCATAGGCACGATACCTATCTTTCTCGGGCTGACTGAAAGCTTGAACAATAGGCAAAAAAACAAGATCTTAACCGATTCCGTTGTCATAGCCACTGTTTTAGCTGTTGTATTCATCTTTCTTGGAAAACTTATTTTAAGGGGATTAGGCATAACCATAGACGATTTTAGGGTGGCAGGGGGCATACTACTTTTCATCCTGTCCGTCTATCTTCTTATGCCAGGAAAATCTAGAGATTTCGTATCGATGTCTCTGACAGAAGACATTGGAGTATTCCCGCTGGCAACTCCCCTGATAACCGGCCCGGCAGTACTTGTCACGACCATGATGCTTCTTAATTCCTTTGGCTTACTGGTTACCCTGACATCCCTTATCGTAAATATGGCCTTGGCATGGCTTGTTTTGAGATATTCAAACGTACTGATAAGAATAATAGGCAGCTCCGGAGTAAAGGCCTTTTCAAAGATCAGCTATATTTTTCTGGCAGCCATCGGTGTTATGATCATCCGCGAAGGCATAGCGGGGATCATATCTTCCTTTAAATGAGACCCAGACTTACGGAACGATTAGTGAACGTAAGTCTGCTGGTCGAATTTATCCCGTGGCTGTTTTTGAGCCATCGGGATCTATACAGGTTTTTACATTTTAAAAATGGATAACCGAGTCATTACTTTTATTTTAGCGGGAGGCAAGGGTGAACGCCTGTACCCCTTAACCCGCGACAGGGCCAAACCCGCAGTCCCTTTCGGCGGTATTTATCGCATAATTGACATAACACTTTCCAATTGTATCAATTCCGGCCTGCGTAAAATACACACCCTCATACAGTACAAATCCATCTCTCTTCAAAGGCATATGCGCCAGGGCTGGAATGTGTTCAATTCCGAACTCGGCGAATATATCGATGTCATACCGGCCCAGCAACGCGTCGGCTCTACCTGGTACCAGGGCACAGCTGATGCCATCTACCAGAATATTTACACCATAGAACAGGAAAAACCGCAGGAGATCCTGATCTTGGCAGGCGACCACATCTACAAGATGAATTATTGCACAATGATAGACTTTCACCGCCAAAATAACGCTGACATGACGGTCGCCGTTGTAGAACTCAATAAGGAGATGGCGCACAGCCTCGGTGTTATCCAGACAGACGAATCCAAAAGAGTGCTTGGCTTCCAGGAAAAACCGAAAGATCCAAAGTGCCTCCCGGGAAAACCGGATATGGTCTACGCCTCTATGGGCATCTATGTCTTTAACAGGCCGGCCCTCCAGGAAGAGGTCGCCGAAGATGCCTCTAAAAGTACCTCCCATGATTTCGGGAAAGACATCATACCGCAGATGCTAAAGAAAAAAAGAAGGGTATTCGCTTACAATTTCAAGGATGAGAATAAAAAAGAGGCGCTTTACTGGAGGGACATAGGTACTCTGGATGCCTATTATGAAGCGAACATGGACCTGATCCAGGTAACACCAATCTTCAACCTATATGACAAAGATTGGCCCATACGCACTTATCAGGAACAATACCCTGCGGCAAAGACGGTATTTGCCGGAGACGAAAACCCCGAACGCATAGGCCTGGTCCTTGATTCACTTATTTCCGGCGGCTGTATTGTATCGGGAGGCAGGGTTCAGCGTTCTATCTTGTCTCCGAATGTGCGTATAAACAGCTACAGCGAAATATACGATTCCATACTGATGGACGGAGTAAATGTCGGCCGATACGCAAAAGTTAGGCGCGCCATAATAGATAAAGACGTCAATATACCACCAAGAACAGTTATCGGTTATAACTTAAAAGACGATAAAAAACGCTTTGATGTTTCAGAAGGCGGCATAGTCGTCGTAGCCAAAGGGACACAGGTATCGTGATCAGAAAAGCGCAGATAAAAGACGCCAAATTTATCCATAGCCTTATAAATTGCTACGCGCAGCGCGACCTAATGATGCCGCGTTCACTCAACGAAATTTACGAGAACATCAGGGATTTCTGGGTAATCTTGGATGAAAAAGGCAAAAATATCAACGGGTGCGTTGCTCTTCACATAGTAGGCTGGAACAATCTTGCAGAGATAAAATCGCTTGCAGTTGAAAAGAACCACCAGAGAAAAGGCATAGGCAGCCAGCTCATAGAAGCCGCGCTTAGCGAAGCCAAAAGCCTACGGCTAAAAAATGTATTTGCCTTATCGTATAAACCTAAATTTTTTAGAAAATTAGGGTTTAGTATTATTTCAAAATCAAAACTGCCCCATAAAGTCTGGGCTGAATGCTGCAATTGCCCTAAATTTCCCAATTGCGGCGAGATCGCTCTAATAAAAAAGATATGTTGACTCCTTGTCTAAGCGCTTGGAAATTTCCTTTCGGAAATTTTCCTGTGCAGACTGCGGAGTTAACTTTGTTATGAATAAACCTAATTAAGCAAAGTTAAGGAGGCTTACATAATGATGGATTATTTGTTGAACGAACAGCAGATCATGATCAGGGACCTCTGCAGACAGGTAGCTCAAGAAAAAATCGCGCCTGTAGCCGCAGAATATGATAAGACCGAAGAATTCCCTTGGCCTATTGTCAAGGCCCTTGCACAAGCAGATATTTTCGGAGTCTCTATACCGGTAGAATACGGCGGATTGGGCGGCGGCGTTCTCGAGACTTGCATCGCGACCGAAGAATTATCAAAAGCATGCGGAGGCATTACCCTTTGCTTTGCAGCTTCATACCTTGGCCTTGACCCGATCTTATTATTCGGTAACGAGGAACAAAAGAAGAAATACCTGCCTGACTTGGCCGCAGGGAAAAAATTAGCTGCCTTTGCCGTAACAGAACCGGCAGCCGGATCGGATGCAAGCGCAATACAGACAACCGCAAAAAAGAAGGGTGACCATTACATCCTGAACGGCACAAAACACTTTATAACAAACGGCGGGGACGCCGATACATATGTCGTCATCGCCATGTCAGATAAGACCAAAGGTGCGCGCGGAGCTACTGCGTTCATACTGGAAAAGGGCATGAAAGGCTTTACGTTCGGCAAAAAAGAAGATAAGCTCGGTATTCGCGCATCCTCGACACGTGAATTAGTCTTTACAGACTGCGAGGTCCCGAAAGAAAATATATTAGCACGCGAAGGCATGGGTTTTATCATAACAATGAAGACCTTTGATGTGTCAAGGCCCGGCGTTGCTTCACAGGCGCTCGGCATTGCTGCCGGGGCGCTTGAAGCAGCCACAAAATATGCAAAAGAAAGGATCCAATTCGACAAGCCGATATCGAGTTTCCAGGGCATACAGTGGATGCTGGCGGATATGGCAACCGAGGTGGAGGCCGCGCGCGCCCTCATTTATGCCACGGCACGCATGATAGACGCAGGCGTCAAAAATGTTTCAAAAGAATCCGCAATGGCCAAGCTCTTTGCTTCTGATGTGGCCATGAAGGTCACGACAGATGCCGTCCAGATATTCGGCGGTTACGGTTATATGAAAGAGTACCCTGCTGAAAAACGCATGCGCGATGCAAAGATAACGCAGATCTACGAAGGGACGAACCAGATCCAGCGCAGCATAATCGCCCTTCAACTCATCAAGGAGATGGCTAAATAAAAACAAATGTCAAAATCCAAATTTCAAATTAAATACAAAATCCGAATAACCAATTTACATTGGCTATTGGAAATTTGACATTAATTTGTCATTTGAGTTTAGACATTTGCCATTGAAAAATTATGAACAACATAATAGTCTGCATAAAACAGGTCCCTGATACGGCGGACGTCAAAATAAACCCGGAGACCAATACTTTAGTCAGAGAAGGGGTTAAATCCATCATCAACCCTTTTGACATGTATGCCATCGAAGAGGCTATACGGCTGAAAGAAAAAACAGGAGCCAAAACGATAGTCATCACTATGGGCCCTCCACAGGCAGAAACCGCTTTAAAAGAGGCGATATCCATGGGGATAGATGAAGCCTATCTGGTCAGCGACAGGGCTTTTGCCGGCTCTGACACGTGGGCAACGAGCTACACTCTGTCTAAAGCTATAAAGAAAACCGGTGAATTTTCGGTCATTTTGTGCGGCAAGCAGGCTTCTGACGGAGATACAGCGCAAGTAGGGCCCGGCATATCAACGCATTTAGACATACCCCAGGTAACATATGTCAAAAAGATAGAAGACATAAAAGATAATATCGCGCGGGTTGAGCGCATGACAGAAGAAGGGTTTGAGATACTGGAAGTGCCGTTGCCATGCCTATTAACAGTCGTAAAAGAGATAAATGAACCGCGCCTGCCGTCTTTAAAGGGCATAATGCGCTCCAAGAGCGCCAAGATCCAACTCTTAAACGCTACACACCTAGACTTAGAAGCCGACAGGCTTGGTTTAAAAGGCTCGCCTACGCAAGTTGTTAAAATATTCTCTCCGGAGCGCAGAAAAAGCGGCGAGATATTCACCTGTCCGGCAGAAGAAGCAGTCGAAAAATTAGTCAACATTTTAAAGAACGAAATTCATTAAGGTAGTACCTATGTCGCTGCACATAAGTAAGGAAAAATGCGTTGGTTGCACACTCTGCGTCAAAGTCTGCCCGTTTGGCGCGCTTTCCATGCACGAGAAGAAGGCGATCGTAAAAGTTGAACTATGCACGCTTTGCGGAGCCTGCCTGGATGCGTGCAAATTTAGCGCCATCACGTTAAAACGGGAACAAACTGCAAAGGCAGATCTAGAAGCAAAAGGCGTATGGGTCTTCTGCGAACAAAAACGCGGTGTAATACAATCCATAAGTTATGAACTGCTGGGCAAAGGCCGCGAGTTGGCAAATAAACTAAAAAGCCCTTTATGCGGCGTCTTAATAGGCCACGACATAGAATCCAAAGCTATTGGTTTAGTCCATCGCGGAGCCGACATCGTCTACGTTGTAGACCACCCGGGCCTGAAAAACTTTTTAGATGACCCTTACACGAATATTTTGGTAAATCTTGTCAAAAAACATAAACCCGAGATCGTGCTCTGCGGAGCCACATCCATCGGACGCTCACTTATATCTAGAGTAGCGGTCAAGATCTATACGGGCCTGACTGCAGACTGCACTGGTTTAGATATCGATGAGCATAAAAAGATACTTTTGCAGACCAGGCCGGCTTTCGGCGGAAATATAATGGCTACCATCATAACGCCTAACCACAGGCCGCAGATGGCAACGGTGCGCCATAAAGTCATGAAAGAAGCGCCTCATAACGCCGAACATAAAGGTAAAATAATCAAAGAAACCTTTGAAGAAGATGTTTATAAGTCCAGGACAAAAGTTTTGGACGTTATTGAGGAGATCACTTCTACGGTCAATATCGCCGAGGCTGATATCATCGTTTCCGGAGGCCGCGGTATGAAAGGCCCGGAGAACTTCAAGATCTTAGAAGACCTTGCCAAAGTTTTAAATGCCGCTGTGGGTTCTTCGAGAGCGGCCGTTGACAGCGGATGGATGCCTTATTCACACCAGGTCGGACAGACAGGAAAGACCGTATGCCCTAAAATATACATAGCCTGCGGCATATCAGGGCAAATACAGCACTTGGTAGGCATGCAATCATCGGATACGATCATCGCCATAAACAACGATCCGCACGCGCCTATTTTTAGCGTAGCTACATTCGGCATCGTAGGCGATCTTTTTGAAGTTGTACCGCTTCTGACAAAAAAAATCAAAGAAGCGTTAAATAGATGAACGGACTCCTTGTCTAAACGCCGGTAAAATCTACTTCGTACATTTTACTCGGCAGACTTCGGAGTTAACTTTGTTAAGAATAACTACCTACGATAGGCAAAGTTAATGTACTTTAAAAAACTTGATATCTCCGGCTTTAAATCCTTCGCGGAACGGACTATCCTGCACTTTGAACCCGGTATCACCGCCATCGTAGGCCCAAATGGATGTGGAAAATGCCTTAGATACGATTCATTGGTTACTTTGAGCGACGGCTCAAAAATTGAAATAGGCCTGCTTGTTGAATCTGCCTTACAAAACTCGTCATCTCTAACACATCTTGGTGACGGTGTAATGAGTTTCGATAATCCCAAAAACATAAATATCCTTTCTTTAAACCCTCAAACGCTTAAGATTGAACCAAAACCTATATACGCCTTCATCAAAAGAAAATCCCCTGCCTATCTTTTAGAAATCAGGACAAAATCAGGAAAAAATATTTTTACTACGCATTATCACCCTTTCTTCACTATTAGAGACGGTCAGATTTCTGATCTAAAGGCTGAAGAGTTGAAAAAAGGCGTGCGCATTGCCGTTCCGCGCGCTTTAACCTTATCTATTCAAGACTCGGATATAGATTTATTGAATATCCTTAAGCGTTTCAAAAACGAAAATTTGATGTATCTTCCGTATTCTGAAGAATTGTCGGAATTCTTAAATAATGCTGGGGCACCTGCGATGGCGAACATTTCTGGCGCGGTCAAATCGGCCTTAGGCGGACAGTCAATGAATATAGCTCATTTTACGGCATTATTGGACGAGGCCGGCATCAGAGCAATTCCCACATTTGTCAAAACGCTTAAATCCCGCAGCTCGGGGGAAATTACCCTTCCGTGCCGGATAACAAAACCTATCGCAAGATTCTTAGGATATTTGATCTCCGAAGGCAGAACCACAAAAGAGAACCAAGTTTGGTTTGTTAATGAAGACACGAAGGTAGTAAATGATTTTATCGCGAGCGCTCGTGACGGCTTTGGCGTAGAAGCAAGGGTCTTTAACTATAAGGCGTGCGCCAAAGATGTGCTTATTTTTTCCTCCGCCTTATGCAAATTTTTGGAGAACGCCTTTGATTTTAAATTAGGCGGCTTATCCAATAATAAAACAGTACCGGAATTAATTTTTAGAAGCGAAAACAATATTGTTGCCGAATTTTTATCCGCCCTATTTGAAGGCGACGGCTATGTGTCGGTCAACAGGAAAGGCAGCGGTAATTATTTTGAATACGCGACCGCCTCAAAAACTTTAGCTGAAGGAATAAGCAGCCTGTTACTGCGTTTTGGAGTATTTTCGGTGATACGGGCCAAAAGAAAATACGCGTCAAACACTCGCGCTAAGAAAAAACGAGTCTATTATTCGGTTTTTATCTATGGCATAGAAAATGTAAAAAAAATGGCAGGGTTTTTGCGTTTTGCAGGAAAAAAGTCGGAGGCGCTTGAGGAGGTAAAGAAATTAAACCATAAGACAAACCTTAACCTAGACTTGATCCCCGGCGTCAATCATATCTTTAGGGATTTAGTCAAGGCGTCGGGGATCAATGTGAAGCGGCTGCAAAAAATATGCCCGCGCCTTTCAGCTTATTATGAAAACAGGTGCCTGCCGAGCCGACAAGGGCTGCTTGAAACGTTAACCATTATCGCCGAACATGGCAAACTGACAGGCTTTGCGAGGTCAATATTTGATTATCTTAAAACCTTAGCCCAATCAGATATTTACTGGGATGAGGTAACCAGCATAAAAAAGGTTGCTGCTAAAGAATGGGTTTATGACCTGTCTATCTTGGATACGCATAACTTTGTCGCGCAAGATATCATCGCTCATAACAGCAACATCTTCGATTCTATCCGATGGTGCCTGGGTGAACAATCCATAAAATCCCTGCGCGGCTCTCAATCAATAGACGTGATCTTTAATGGCACAGAGACCGTCCTGCCGCAGAATATGGCGGAAGTATCGCTGTCGATCTCAAACGAAGCCAAGATCCTGCCGATAGATTACGAAGAAGTCACGATCACCCGCAGGCTATTTCGTTCAGGCGACAGCGAATACCTTATTAATAATAACGTAGTCAGGCTCAAAGATATCAATGAGCTTTTGATGGGCACAGGCATAGGCGCCGAATCATATTCTCTGGTTGAGCAGGGAAAGATAGACCTTGTCATAAGCTCCAAACCCGAAGACAGGCGCCTGGTATTTGACGAGGCAACAGGCGTAAGCAGATACAAAGCCAAGAAAAAAGAAGCAATGAAGAAACTGGAAGAGACGGACAATAACCTTTTGCGCGTCAATGATATCATTACAGAGGTAAAGCGCCAGATAGGTTCCATTGAACGCCAGGCCAGCAAAGCCAGAAGATATAAAGAAGTCTTTGATAAATTAAAAGAGTCAGAACTTAAATTTTCAAGCCGCGAAATTAAAGATGTCAAAGGTGAACTGGCGATATTGACGGAGGAGGCCAAAAGATCCTACGAGGAAGAGATCGCACTCAATAATTCCCTGCAGGAATTAGACAGAAGGCTTATACTGCAGAAAAATGAACTCCAGGAGCTCGATTCAAAATTAACCGAGTTCAAAGAAGAGATCTTGAGCCTTGAAAATACCAACGAAAGGAACCACCAGCACATAACCTTAAACCAGGACCGCATCATTGACTTGACTGGCCACGTCGAGCTCTTAACGGCCCAAAAAGAACAACTAAAGCAAAAGATCTCCAGCCATGAAAAAAACATAACGGAACTTTCTGACCAGCTTGTGTCCCTGCAGGAGATTTTTTCAAACAAAGAGGCCAGCCTCACAGATAAAGTTAAACAATTAAACGGCCTGATACAGGAGATTGAGACAGCGCAAAATGATACTAAGTCCTTAAAGGCGAGGATCTTTGATATTAACCTGTCCGAAACACAGCTCAATAACCAGCTTAACGAAAATAACTCCGCAATTCATACACTTTTAAACAGGCAGCGCCGCCTGGAGACAGAACAGCTCAAAACAGGCGAAGAGAATAATGCGCTTTCCCAGAATCTTTCGAGCACTTTCCTTGAGATCGCTTCCCAAAAGGAAAAAATTTCAAGTATAACCAACCGCCTGGATACCTTAAAGCTGCAGAAAACTAACCTCGAATCAGCGCTAAAAACCCAGGAAGAACACTTAAGGAAGCTTGAAAACGAAAAATTGAGCCTGCGCTCACAGGCTGAATTCTTAAAAGAACTGAAACTGACCTATGATAACATGCCACAGGCCCGCGACGGCGTGCTCGAGATTTCCGAAGTCCCCCAGGACAAGATAACAGGGATTATCGCCCATGCCCATGACGTACATTTTGACGAGGCTTCAAAAACCTACCGCATCGCCTGCGAATTGAAGTTCATCTCGTTTGACCTTGCCAACCTTGAAGCCAGGATCGAAGAGATCTCGCATAATATAGAAGATTGTATCCGCGCTATGGACGAAAAAGAAAAAGAGCTGATGGATCTTCTAAAAAGCCTTGGAACAACGGAAGAAGAGCTCCTGGCTGAAAAATACATATTGACCAATAAAGAAGCGGTCTGCGCAAACTTATCAGACAATGCTAAGCGTATTCAGGATGAATTATCCTTAATAACCCTCGAACTTTCCGAGGTAAACGTCAGTTTAAAAAACAGCCAGGAAAAGGGAGAAAATTTAAAAACCCAGGCAGCTGCCTTAAAAACGGAATTAGCGCAAATAGATGAACGCATAAACCATAACATCCATGCAACAGGTGAGAACAATGGTAAACGCGAAAATATTGTTGTCGAGATAGCACAGCTAAAGACAGAACTGGCCAATCAGAAAGCCGCGGAGGACAGGCTGGCCTCAAATCTTGAATTCTTCAAAAACGCCTACGATCAGGATACAGGGGCTTTAAATATTCATGATAATGAAGTCAATGATTCCCAGCAAAAGATCACCGAGCTCAACGCTGAAATTTCCGAATTGGAGATCCAAATACAAGCAAACGGACAATCGATAGACGACAAAACAAAAGAACATAGCCGCCTTAGCTCGATCCGTACTGAAGAGATCAACAGCCTTGATTTCACCCAGAAACAGATCATTGATCTGGAAGAAAAAATAGACAAGGCCAAAGAGGATAATCACCATTTCCAGATGCAAGAACAGGAGCTTACCTTTAAACATACGAGCCTGAAAAACAGGATCTTGCAATCCTACGGCGTGGATCTAGATGAAACGCCTATGCCTGAACCCGAGGTAGAGATCAATATGGAGGCGTTGGCCCAGGAAATTGCAACGCTAAAAGAAAAGGTGGAATCTTTCGGCACCGTCAACCTGGTAGCTATCGAAGAGCTCGAAGAACTTAAAAACAGGCACGATTTCCTGACACAGCAGCAGAACGACCTCAATTTAGGCAAAGAGTCTCTTAAAAACGCGATACTAAAGATCAACCGCACAACGCGCAAAATGTTTTTAGAGACTTTTCAGATAGTTGCCGAAGAATTTAAAAATTATTTTAAACTTCTTTTTGGCGGGGGAGAGGCAAAGCTTTTTTTGCTTGATGAAGAGGATGTGCTGGAGTCCGGCATTGAGATCATTTGCAGGCCGCCGGGAAAGAAACTGCAGAATATAACGCTATTATCCGGAGGAGAAAAAACGCTTTCGGCTATCGCGCTTATATTCGCCATTTTCAAGACCAAGCCTTCGCCGTTCTGCGTATTAGATGAGATAGACGCGGCGCTTGATGAATCGAATATAGACCGTTTCAGCCGCATGTTGTCTGATTTCTCAAAAACTTCGCAATTTATCGTTATCACGCACAATAAGAAAACAATAGCGCGCGCAAACGTCATGTACGGCATAACGATGGAGCGCTCCGGCATGTCAAAAATAGTATCCGTAAAACTCCACGAAAACGAACACGTAAAACAGTCCGCAGAACCGGCAAAAGAACAACTCCCGCAAGAAAACCCCATAAAAGAAGAGCCCTCTTCCGAAACAGCTACCACAAGTTAATATTCACTAACTCCTGCAATGCAGACAATATTATTGTAACGGGGTCCCTGCCTGCCGGCAGGCAGGAAATCGACATTCGCTCCAAAAACGGCAAAAGCAAATCTATGGGCATATATTCAAGCACTGCGGTATCCCTGTTTAAGCCGACAATCAGAATTTGGCAAAAGTCTGCGAGGGATTGCATTTTGGCTGTAGCGACACGCCCTTGTGCTCGAGGTCCGACCTCGACAATCGGGGCCGAGGTCGGACCTCGGTTTAATTAAATGCAAACCGAAGCAGACGGTCCCCTGCAATCCAGAGGATTGCGGGGATTTTATCCCTGGGATTTTTCTACGAAAAAATTCCACGGGACAAAAAACTTCGTCGGCAAACAGGGATACCGCAGTGCAATAAGACCTTTGGCGTGAAGAAACCAACCTGAGCAAAGAAAATGCTAAAAGCAACTATACTCCTAGTTTGCGAACGGGGATGTTGTGTTACAGAAGAACTATATAGTTTAGCTTTTGAAGAAAAAACACCTGAACCAGATCCTGATGCCTAATCGCTTCGCAGGCACAGGATAAATTCGCACAGTGACTTATGAGCACTTCGCTCCATAAGTCACGTGCTCATTTAAGGTAGGCGGTGCAGACTTTATTCTTGCCGGCGCGTTTGGCTTCGTAAAGGGCGGAGTCCGCGGCGCGTATCAATTCATCTTTATTGGTCCCGTCTTCGGGAAAAGAGGCGACTCCCAGGCTGACGGTGAGATTCTGGTGCGGATGGCCTGATTCTGAAATAAAACTATGCTGCTCGATATTGGCGCGGATCCTTTCGGCAATGACGACAGCGTCTTTTTTTGTGGCATCTGGTAGGATAATGGCAAACTCCTCGCCGCCATAACGGCAGACACAGTCGATCTTGCGCGAAGAATCAGCGATGATCCTTGAGATCTTAGACAGTATATCATCGCCTTTCTGATGGCCCCATGTATCGTTATAATTCTTAAAATTATCTATATCTACCATTATTATGCTCATGTAGGATACGTGGTCTTTCGCCTGTTTTAGTTTCTCCTCAAAAAAGTACTGGAAGTACCCGTGATTCCATAGATCCGTCAAAGAATCCTTATGCGCCCTTACCACAGCCTTCTCATAAAGCTGGGAGTTCTCGATAGCCATTCCCGCCTGGTTGGCAAATGTCAAAAGGATGCGGATATCATCCTTTGTTATAGGATGCCTGGTAAAGACATTGTCGGCGACTATCAGGCCAATTGCCCTGTCTTTGGCTTTCAAAGGCACCACCACAAATTCGTCTGAATTAAAGATAGAGATGAGCGGGTCACCGGGAAAAGTTCCGTAACTCTCTCGCCTTATATGGAAAGGCATGCCGTCGCCGAACGCCTTGGCTAAGATGCCGCCATCCGGCTCTTTGACAGAGATCTTAAAGTTCTTTACCTGATTGAAGAAGCGCGAGTTATTCAAGACTTGCTTGGAAAGTGAGTAAGAATTGACGAGATCATCCAGATCCATCTTCTGATCATCAATAAGCGACCAGATGCGCTTAGCCTCTTCGCCGTTATCAGGACCGATACCCATCTTGCCTTCCAGGCACTTTCCCTGGCTGTCGAGCAATAGGAGCATTGCGCGGTTAAACCCTAGCCCTGTATGAGAGGTAACGCCGGTCAAAATAACAAAAAGTATCTGTTCTAGCTCCAAGGTCTTATGCATAGCATTGGAGATCTCAAACAGCGTAGAAAGCTCCTGCCGGACTTTGGTCAACTGCTCTAGAATTGTTTCTTCGCGCGCTGGTTTTTCCATGGTGCTAAATCTATCACATCCATACGCAGAAGTCAAGGGACGGCCGTCATAAAAACTTAATCTATAATGCTTGATTTTAAAGGTTATTTTTATTATTATATGTACAAGGATAAGCCTATGAGGAAGATATATATACTTGGAATTGTATTCATCTTTCTATACGTTTGTCCTTTTTTTATTTTCGCCCAGACGACGCCTCCTGGCGATGAACCCGGAGCCCAGGCAGAACGCTTCAAGAAAGAAACTGAAAAAAGGAAAATAGAGCTTGAAACAAAGAAGATCAAAGCCCCGGAAATAGAGATAAAAGAGGAGGAAGAAAAACCTGCCGAAGAAGGCATTTCTTTTATATTAAAAAATATCCAGACGACCGGAGCCACGATCTTTGCGACTGAAGACTTTAAGCCAATTTATCAGTCATATCTTGGCCAACAAGTCACCTTTAAAGACCTCCGGGAGATCACAACAAAAATAAAAACTAAATACAAAGAAAAAGGACACCTGACCACTTCAGCCTTTATCCCCGAACAAGAAATAAAAGATGGGGTAGTAATAATTAAGATCATTGAAGGCAAAGTGGGGGTTGTGTTGATCGAAGGGAACAAATGGTTTTCTTCCGGATTATTAAGAAAATATTTCCACTCAAAAAAAAATGAAGTTTTAAACATTAGGATCCTCCAAAGAGATCTCTTAAGATTGAACCTTAACCCTGACCTGGAAGTCAAAACGATCATCGCAGCAGGCGTTGCCCCTGAAACTTCGGATATCACGCTAAAAGTCAAAGATAAATTACCCGCTCATGCCGGTTTTTCTGTAGACAACCAGGGCACTCGCCTTACAGGAAAATTCAGAGGCTCGACTTCACTGCGCAGTTCGAATCTTTCAGGCCGCCTTGATCCCTTCTACGTAAGTATGCTTACCAGTAAAAGCTCTTCAGGTCAATACTTAAGCTATTCTTTACCCATTGATACCTACGGCACAAAATTAGGCATTGATATTGCCTATTTTGAAATGCGTTCAATGAAAGAATTCACCAACCTCGATTTGACAGGCACGACACAAGTCTATACTCCGCATATTTCAAAAGAACTTTTGTTGACAGAAAACGCTCAAAGCACTATAGAGGCCGGCCTTGAAATAAAAACCATCAAGAAAAAGAGCGGAAGGTCGACAACATCCAATGACCAGATGCGGCTGCCATACATTGATCTCAACTATTCAAAGATCGATTCTTGGCGGCTTGGCGGACAAACAACTTTTTCACCGCGCATAGTTTTCGGGACAGAGAATTTTTTGGGCGCTTCCAGCCGCAACCATCAGACTTCAAGCCGCGCTGACACAGGCGGTTTCTTTGCAAAATATGAACAGACGTTGCAGCGGCTCCAGAAAATGCCTTTTAATAGCTACATCATACTTCGATCGCAAATACAAGGGGCATCCCACACGCTTGCTTCTTCGGAACAATTTCAATTGGGCGGCGCCAATTCAGTAAGAGGCTATCCGGAAGGAGATTACCTTGCCGATTCAGGAGGCTTTGTAAATTTTGAATGGGCGTTCCCTTTGATAAAACAATTAGAAATAGTTGCCTTTGCCGATGTAGGGGGAGGCAGCTTGAAAAAGATAATGCCCGGAGAAAAGAAAAACAAATTTTTGGCTGGAGCAGGCGGAGGCTTGCGCGCCCGCTTGAATTCACATGTTTACATTAGCCTGGAATGGGCAACGCCTATCGGCGACGACCCAACCGCAGGCGCAGGCCATTCTACCTTTCACTTCGCCCTCCAGGCCGAATTTTAGCTCTTTTTACTTACACAAATAAAATTTATTGACTTCTGTTCAACATATGTTATACTTATATTGTGGGTAGGGAATGGAAAGAACCAAAACCGGGCCCCTTGTCTACACATACCGAAAATTTCTTACGATATTTTCGGTATAGACTTCGGGGTTGATTTTGTAAGGAATAGAACCAAAAATTGCAAAATCAAGGAGCTTTAAATGCCAAAGAAGAAACATTGTGACGGATTCTTAGGTTGCAGGACACCAAAAACAATAGAGATGACGATGAAGGGCATCTGCAGCCAGCATAATAAGGATATTAGCGAGGTCATAAACTATCTGTGCCGCTTATTCATTGAAGACAAGAACGGCATACGTTCCAAGTTTTTGACTGGGTTGCGCCTGGTGCCTGATGTGGAGCAAACGAACAATGCACAAGAATAAATATATTTTAGTAGCATTTGGTTTTATTTTTTCTCTGCTGCTAACCATGCCACAGGGTCTTCTTGCTTTGCCTTCTGACCCAACTGTAGAGTCAGGGTCAGCTTCTTTTGAACAACCGGACCCGAATACTTTAAATATCACAGCAGATGACAAAGCAGTCATTAATTTTTCTTCTTTTGACATAGCGCTTAATGAAACAGTGAACTTCTTCCAGCCAACATCAACTTCCACAGTATTGAGCCGTATCACAGGCCTCAATGGGACCTCAATTTGGGGAGGCCTCAATGCCAATGGTATTTTGTTCTTGGTCAATCCTAATGGTATTTACTTTGCCCAAAGCGCGCAAGTCAATGCCGCGGGCCTTGTGGCTTCAACTCTTGACATATCCACCAACAACTTTTTAGCAGGCAACTATATCTTTGAACACTCCGCAAATTCTCCTTTCGCCCAAGTATCCAATGAAGGCTCTATCACAGCAGACAACGTAGCGCTCATTGGCAGTTCTGCCAATAATTCCGGTGTCATTGTTGCAACAGCAGGCACAGTACACTTGGCTTCTGGAGATAAGACCACAGTAAGCTTTGATGCGCGCGGCTTAATACAGGTTGAAGTAAATGAAGAGACTTCAGGCAATGTATATGACTTAAACGGCGTATCAGTCAAAGATGCTGTGGCAAATTCAGGCTCAATAGAAGCCGCTCACGTGGTAATGACAACACAGACAGCTTCTGATATATTTGAAAGCGCGGTCAATACAACAGGTGTTGTCCGTGCCACAGGTTTTGTCCAAGAAGGCGGCACGATAAGAATAACAGCCAATAAAGACATTAAAGTATCCGGCACATTAGAGGCCCAGAACAACGGCACAATTACTGTTGAATCCACACAAGGCAATGTAGCAGTTCCTCTAAGCCTTACCTTAATAGGGACGACTGCGTTGAACTCGATAGAAAAAGATATCCTGATCCAGGCTTCGATTGTTCATTCAGGAGGCAGCCTGGCCTTATATGCGCCTTTGGGCAATATTACAAACTCTTCAGGTGCGCCGATACGCGGCCCTGATGTGAGCTTAAAAGCTCAAAACATCGATACGCAGGTGGACAGCCCTGTTATCTCTGTATGGCGTAATGCCGATAACCTTCATCTGACGCGATCATCTCAAGAAGACGGCTTCGTCACTTTGGAAGGGGATGGGCTATCATTAGTCTATCCTGTAACAACAGCCTTAACCTTAAAAAGCAATAACACCATAACCACAGAACCAGGCGTGGTATTGCAGGCAAAGAGTATTAGAATAGAGGCCAATAAATTCGGCACAATAGAAAATCCTCTATACCTATTGGCAGATACCACATACCTAAACAGATTAGCCGGCAACATAGATATCGTTTATTCACAGGTCTTTGGCTCACAGGTCCTGGTGCGTGGGCCTCCGGAAGGATTTGGCGCGATAATTTATTCTGCAAATACCTCCCTCACGTTAGAAGCTCCCAATGGTTCTATCAGTTTAGCCTCGAATACGACGCTTGCCTCAACAAGCGGTTCTGTTACCCTCAAAACAAACAAAGGCAATATTGACGTTTTTGGCACAATTACCGCCCCAGAAGGCGATGTTACCCTCTGGACATGCGGCAATATCGATGTCAGACAGGCCACCATTATTTCCAAAAATGGCGGCTTTATCTATAACCCCGATGACACGATCTCTGTCTCCTGGATAGGCGGTTCAGGCAATAGCTGGGGTACAGGCGCCAACTGGTCAGGCGGCAACGTACCTAATGACGCTAATTACGTAGTGACGATCGATCTGGCTTCAGCCGCAGTCACAACGTCCACCACTTACACCATTGGTTCCCTGACTATCGGAGGCACCCAGACCTGCAGTTTAACGCTTGGCGGGAATCTGACGTTAGATACCTCTTTGGGCGCTACTGGCAATCTCACCATAGGTACAGGCGGAACCTTGTCTGCAGGAAGCTATACCATTACCGTCCCAGGCAACTGGGATTCAAGTACAGGCACGTTCACGAATGGGACGAGCACGGTGAAGATGACGGGAACAAGCAACAACCTTACTACCGCAAGCAACTTTTACAAGCTTACCATAGATACAGGAGCGGTTATTACCGCACAAAGTAGTTTTGGTGTGGCGAGTGGCGGCACTCTTATTATCTCCGGCACGCTTAATGTCGCGGCATCCAAGGTATTAATCTTATCGAACGCAAATTTTACCTTAAATGCAGGCGGGGTATTAAGCGGGTCCGGAACATTTAGGCAACGCGTTAATAGTGTTACTACTCCTGCTCGAGTTGTTATCTTAGACGGCACTATTTCAATAGCAACCTATATTTTCGACCTCTTTAATAGTGATGGTGGCGCTCCCGGAGTTCCTATCACAGCCGCGAATTATCAAGGAGATTTAACGATCTTGACCACTGGAAATACTACTATAAATTATACCTATATTACCGGGGGAAACTTGACGGTCGGGGGAACATTAACTATTAAAACTGGCCTTACATATAGTAATTTTACTGTTATTCTGGATAACAGCCAGGAAAATCGAAATATTACAGCAGGTGCCTTGGTTGTGGGTGATTCGGGCTATACCAGTCAGTATTCCCAACTCATCGCCGGCTCCGGCACCATTACTATCAATGGCAATGTTACCATTTATGCTTCTGACGCCAGCGGCACTAACTCCATAACAGCCGGCTCTTCTACATGGTATGTCTCCGGCAACTGGACCAATAATGACACCTTTACTGCCAACACCTCCACCGTCACCTTCAACGGCACCTCAACCCAGGCCATAACTCCCAATGCTCAATCTTTCAATAACTTGACCATCGCTAACACGTCAGCTGACGTGTCTTTAGCTGGTGCTCTAACGGTATCAGGGACATTGACCATCAACTCCAACGCCACTTTAAGCCTTGCTGGTCAAGGCCTGACCGTCTCAACAACATTGACCAATAACGGCACCTTAAAGCTTAGAGGCTCTGAATCAGTGTCCATCCCAGGCAGCGCGCCTCAATCAATAGGCGGAACAGTCACCTATACAGGAGACGGTGATTCAGCGGCAGATACCTATGATATAAAGAACTGGTCTTATAATAACCTTACCATTAATTCAACGGACGGCGCTACAGATACATTCAGATTGCCTACAGCTAACCTTACCGTAGGCGGCAACTATGCCTTAACCGCTGGCACCTTCACTACCAAAGACAGCGGCACTACAGACAGGAACCTATCTGTGACTGGCAATGTCACAATTGCAGGCACGTTTACGGCCAACAGCTCAACCATCACCGTAGGCGGTAACTGGGATTCAAGCGCAGGCACGTTTACGTATGGGACGAGTACGGTGAAGATGACTGGCAGTAGTAAGACCTTTACCTATAAGGGCAGTTGGAGCGTACCCCAGGTTTATAATCTTACTATAGGTGATGGGGCAAGTGTTACTTTCGTGCACGGCGCAGGGAGCATACCCATTCTTATTGCCAATGATATAGTTCTTGGGACTAACGCTAGCCTTACTCTTTATAGTCATACCTTCATGACTCCAAATGGAAACAGTGCCACTGCCGGAAATTTAACCTTAGGAACAGGCGCCACGCTTACCATTCCAACCAACGCCAACCTTGTTCGGATGATTAATGACAGCAGCCCGCATATTTCCACTACCGGCACAATCACTGGCGCAGGATATTTTGAATATTTTGCGGTTAGCGGAAGCACAGCTGCTCCGGTAACTGCCCGCACTTATGACTGTGATTTGGCTGTAAACGGTGCAACCGCCTCAGCCACCGGTGTTTTAGGTGGCGGGACCAGCCTTAATTTAGGCAGTAAGACCCTGTATATTTACGACAAAAACGGGAATTTTGGGTTTTACGGGACGCTCAATACCAATAATCTTAGTATTACTGCCGGCGCTTTAGTTATAGGAGACCCCAATACCTTTTACGGCAAACTAATCTGCGGCTCATCCACAATAGATATAAACGGCAATGTCACGATTTACAATGGCTCCGGAAATAATTCCATCACCGCTAATACATCTACATGGTATGTAGGCGGCAACTGGACGAACAATGATACCTTCACCGCCGGATCCTCAACAGTTGATTTTAATAAGTCCTCCGGCTTCCAGGATATAACTAACAATTACCAAAACTTTTATAACCTGGCTCATTCCGGTGCAAGCACGATGCGTCCTATTGATGACCTCTCGGTAACCGGTACATTTACGAATTCTTCCGGCACTATTGATTTTCAAAATTCAGGAACAGGCCTCACAGTGACAGGCCTTGCCACTGTCAGCGGCGGCAGCTTGGCTATTTCAAGCTATGGCGGTGGTACTGGCGCAAGCTTCAATGGCGGCCTGACGATTTCCGGCGGCACTATCACCGGCCCCAGCAGCACAGCAGGCACAATAGATGTCAATGGTAATTTGACGTTCTCAATCGGTACAGTTACAGCAAACAAGGCCAATTTCAATATCTCCGGCAATCTCTCTATTAGTTCAGGCGCTACGTGGACCAAAGGCACAGGCACGCTTACCTTTGACGGTACCACACAGAACGCCTCTGATGCCAATGCTACGCCTAATGACCTGGGTGCTGTAGCCACTTCAGGCACAACCACTGTCACCATGACGGATGATTTGACGGTTTCCTCGCTAAATATAGGTAATGGCACAACCTTTAACTTGGGCGCAGGGTCTTATACCTTAACCTTGACAGGCACAGGAACACCTCTGACTATCAACTCTTCCGGTGCCTTTAACAAAGGCACAGGTTCCACCGTGGTCTATACCAATAGCACATCGGCTACTGTAGCTGCGGTCAATTACCAAAACTTAACACTCACGCCTGCTTCAGGCACACCTACGTATACGCTCGGCACAGGCACAACAACTGTCTCAGGCGCCTTAACCAATAACGCCTCAAGTACCCTTGCCATAGGCGCCAATACCTTAAGCGTCACAGGCAATGCCGCTAATTCCGGCACCATCACGATCTCAACAGGTACCTTAGACATTGACGGCAACTTCACCGTCGGCACCTTAACCGCAACAGGCGCAGCCGCGATTAACATCGTCGGTAACTGGTCGGGCGTCACGAGCTTCACGCCGTCAACGTCAACCGTCACTTTTAGCGGCACCGGCACCTCTGTCATCTCTGGCTCAACCACCTTCTATAATCTGGCTTCAATAACAGCAGGTAAGACTTTAAGTCTAACGCGCGGCACGACCCAGACGATCACGCATGACTTGACCTTAACAGGTACATCAGGCAATCCTATCGTCTTAAACGATACTGGTGCAGGGGCTGTGCCTAAGTTAACGTTACAGGCAGGGGCAACCCAAAACCTGGACAATGTCACAGTCACCAATAACGATGCGTCTTTAGGCCTAGCGTTGGTAGCAAAAGGCACAGGTTCAACATTGAACGGCACTACCACTAACTGGATATTGAGCGCTAACGGCACAGTCTATACGTGGACAGGCACTGTATCAGGCGACTGGAACAACGCAGCCAATTGGGACTTAGGTTTAGTACCTTCCTCAACAGACACAGTAGTGATACCTAGCGGTACACCTTTTGAGCCTGTGTTAGGTGGTTCAGAGACCCTGACAGAGTTGACAGTTCAAGAAGGCGGGAGTGTTTCAACAGGGGGACAACCTCTGACAGTAACAGGCGACGTTGCCTTAAACGGCACACTTAACGCAGGAAGCTCTACAATAACCATATCAGGCGACTTGACAGGCTCATCCACAGGCATCCTGGAGGGCGAGGACGTCATACTTGCGGTAAACGGCTCTGTAGGCTCTTTAGGCAGCCCTGTCATAACTTCTGTATCAGGCACATTGACTATCTCGGCATCACAGATGCAGGACAATGTCTCTGTATCAATATCAGGCTCGGGTAACTACAGCTTCTCAAACTCTATACCGGGATTTGTATTTGTAAATGGCGGCCTCTCGCCGCATGTAGGCCAGGCAGCTATCAGAAGCTCTTTGGAGCAGGGGGAGAGCAACCTTTATAATTCAATGCCTGCCATGCCCCAAAGCCTTTTGACACCGCCGCCCTTGAACCTCATCTCTATGCTCGCAACACCCATGGGCCCGGCGCCAGTAGCAATACCCATTACAATGCCTCAAGTACCAGTTGTCCTGCCTCGAGCTTCTTTTGAAGGCGCTCAAGGCTCACAGGCCTTGCCTGAAAGCATCACCCCTGAAGTCTTTGAGGGCATAGCAACAACATCCCAGGCCAAGCAACCCGAAAACTTTAGCGGTGTCACATCAGAGGCCGCAGTGCCGCAAGATATAACCGAAAGCTTTACAGGCATTCTACCGTCAGCCCAGACATCGACACCTTTGACCAAAGAGACATTTTTAGGCGCCAATACACAGGATCTTTTACCGACATCAGTAGATTCGATGTTTGAAGGCGTCACCTCAACAATACGGATGACTACAAGCCCGATATCTTTTGAGGAACTATCAGACTCTGCTAATATTAAGGTAGCCTTCCCCGAAGGCCAAAAGGTCATACCCACATATGACCTTGGCATACCGCTGGGCGCCGAGAAACCTATTTTAGAGACAAAGATAGAGGCAGGGATAAAAGGAAGGCGATAGAGGATTACCGCACAGAAAAGGCCAGCGATCTTAAAATACGCTTACCCAACAATAGATCAACTCTATATTCTCCTGAAGGCAAAGTTTTTGATTCAGGCATTGATATAGAGACACTTCCTGTTCCGGCCTTGCGTTGAATTGTAAAACTCGAATCAAGGATATCGATATCATCCGTCACAAAAGTCCAACGTGCCGCAAGGGTTATATTTTTCTTGGCATTCTTCCATGAAAACCAACAGTAAACTTTCGAGGTTCCAGAAGGGAATATATTAGTAACGGCCACCGGCATGAGCTGTTCGTCTACTGACTTTGCCATCTTCGCAGACGTTAAAGTAATTTCCGTCTTTAAGATGGCACCGCACGCCGACATAATAAGAAATAAAAGGAATGATAATACAACTATTATGGGCTTTTTAGGTAAGATACTGCTTTTGAAATACACTGTTTCGTCCATTAACTTATTTAACCACATTATCACTGTTAAATCAAATAATTCTCCGAAGCGTAGACATAACCCTGCCAGAGAAAATAGATTTTTCTACTTGCCAAAGGACAGACAAAAATAATGAGGGGAAAGAGAGCATAATTCCAAACAAATCCCTTCGAAAGAAGAATGTAGCTAGCGATAAAAAAAACTATGACTATACAAGCTATGCCGGCCAAAGCTTGTCTTAATTTAAACGCAGCCGCAAAAAAGGAAGACAAAACAACGCCAAGTATAATTACTAATAATTCTATTGCCCTCGGCAGCTCTTTTAAAAAATCCCTCGTGTAGAGAGTCAAAAAGGCGTTCGCATTGACTGTTAAGCCAGGCAGCCAGCCAATAGGCGTGTTATGCAGATCCCCCAGGACCGCCGAAGTAATACCAATAAGTATGATCTTATTTCTAAAACTCGCAGGGTTAAAATCTCCATTTAAAATATTGTAAAATGATACCCTTTCAAAATCAGATGTATTCGCGCGGTAATTGATCAGATATGATTTTGTAACTGGTTCTACCGGGATGGCCCAATCTTGGCTGTCTGCAGTACGGAAAGAAACTATGGAATCCTCGGCAGCCAGAGTGGAGAGATCGATATGATCTGTTGATTTTAGGATGCCCATACCCCAGGAGAGGAATCCCTTCCTTGGATCACGCTCACTGACAAGATAAGTCAAATTCCTGCGGATCACGCCGTCATGATCCTGCATCTTTGTTACGACTCCCGCGGATATCCCTTTAGCTAATTCAAGAGGTGTCGCAAGCCCCATAGAACCGTCTTCGCCAAGACCCATGGCCAGGACGATCATATTTATATTTTTAAACACAGATGTTAAAATACCGTCTTCTGATTCTGTTGTCTTACCTAAAAAGACAAAATCGATAGCAATAACTTTGGCCTTTACCCGTATCAGTTGTTCAATAACACCGGCAAATGCGGAACGAGGATATGGCCAGCTATGGGACATATTTTTAAGGGTTTCATTATCAATGGTGACAAGAACAATATCTTTAATAACCGCAGGCACAGGCTGGAATACATTTTTTGTCCTAAGCAGGATATCATAAAGTTTCCAATGGGAATCCTTAACCTGTGGAATAAAAGGCGCTATTGAAAAAAGGCAAAGCGAGAGGACTACACTAAATAGGGTAATGCAGAGTTTTCTATGAAGGAATTTCATGATAGAGATGATTTTAGAGTAAGAAATAGTGGTTGTCAATTCATCATTTTCTTGGGCCGACCTTGACATAACCCCTCTGGTATGTTATACTTTCAAAAATTTTTCAAGTACGTTAATCTATAGAAACGGCATGCTAGCAAAATACTTCATCGGGATCAACTGGGCTGATTTTCTTATTATCGCCATCGCCGCCAGGATGTGCTTTATCGGTTTTAATACCGGCATAGGCATAGAGCTCTTTAAGCTACTGGGCCTTTGGCTGGCGACAGTCATAGCATTCCAGACATATACCACTCCTTTATCCGATTACCTTAACACCAAATTACCGGCGCTGCCTTTAGATGCCGGGGACGTATTTGTTTTTGCCGTTATCATTACTGTAGTCACAATTGTCATCCGGATAATCCGGGAATCATTTTTTCTCTTGGTAAAAATTGAAGCTCAAAATACATTCAATAAATTAGGTGGATTCCTTATAGGGCTTTTAAGAGGTGTATGGATCTCAAGCATAGCCCTTTACATAATGACGATCTCCACAGTCGGATACCTTGAGATCAGCGCCAAATCATCTCTCTTCGGACACAAGGTCCTACAATTTGCTCCCACGGTGTACAAAGGCAGTTTCAACGGCCTCATCTCTAAATTTATACCTAATATAGAGGTTAACCCCGAAGTGGACAAAGCCCTCGAACGTTAACCATATAAACCGCTCTTCGGAGAAAACAAATGAAACTAAAAAAAATTTATGACCTGGTGATCCAGGAAGGCATAGCTGTCGATCCACGCGGCAAAAAACTCGTATCAGATGAACTAAAAAAGGCAAAAGAGCGCTTCGAATCCTTGCGTCCGGAAGAAAAAGAATACTTTGACCGCGAGCTTCTGTCCAACCCATATGACGACTCAAGGATACTGGCCGGGGACCCAACGAAAGAGGTCAAGACTATCCTTGCAGGCATCGATATCGACGCCTCCGAGCTGCTTTTGGCTGACCGCCTCAATTCTAAAAATAAAGCAAAGATCGACCTTGTCATTTCTCACCATCCGCAGGGCCAAGCTTACGCCAACTTTTACGAAGTCATGGATATGCAGGCAGACATCTTTGCCGGCCTTGGCATCCCTGTCAATATTTGCGATAAACTGGTAGAAACCCGCAAAAAAGAAGTCGGCAGGAAGATACATGCGGCAAACCACCATCGCGCCACAGATGCAGCCAAATTGCTTGCATTAAACCTAATGTGCATACACACACCTGCGGATAACCATGTTGCAACACATCTGGACAAGCTTTTTTCCCAAAAAAAGCCAGCGACCTTAAAAAACATCATGGACATCCTCATGAATATCGAGGAGTACAAGACCGCAAAAAAGGAAGGCGCAGGCCCTGTCATCCTATCAGGGTCGCCCAATAGCCGCTGCGGCAAGATCTTTGTGGATATGACAGGGGGTACCGAGGGGCCTAAGGATATCATCGACAACTTATCTATGGCGGGGATCGGCACTATCGTCGGTATGCACTCAAGCGAAGAGCACTACAAAAAATACCAGGAAAAAAATATCAACGTTGTGATCGCAGGCCACATAGCTTCGGACAATCTGGGTATGAATCTTATCTTCGATAAGCTCGAGAAAATTTCCTGGCTTAACATCCTATCTTGTTCTGGTTTTAGAAGAATTAAACACTGATGCCCAAATTATTTTCAGATACGGTCATAAACGAAGTCCTTGACCGCAGCAATATCGTAGAGCTAGTCAGCTCCTATTTGCCCCTTAAAAGGGCGGGTAGGAACCACAGGGCCTGTTGCCCTTTTCACCCGGAGAAAACAGCATCGTTCATCGTCAGCGCAGACAAACAGATCTTCCACTGCTTTGGCTGCGGCGTAGGAGGCAATGCGCTGACCTTCGTCATGCAATATGAGAAGGTAAACTTCCGCGAAGCCTTGGAGATCCTGGCACAGCGCAGCGGGATCCCGCTGCCGGAGCCGGAAAAATCTGATTTCCAGAAGTCCAAAGAAGACTTTTCAAAAAATATTTTTTCGCTTTACGATAAGGCTCGCGGATACTATCATGCGAACCTCATGGTTTCACCCGAGGCTCAAGCTGCGCGTGCATATTTACAAAAAAGAGGCATCTCCAAAGAAACGGCGCAGCATTTCAAATTAGGCTATTCTCTGCCGGGATGGGATACGCTTATCCAATATTTGAAGGCCCACAAGGCATCTTTGGCTTTGATCGAAAAATCCGGGCTGGTAGTGGCAAAAGACGAAGGCGGCTACTATGACCGTTTCAGGAACAGGATCATTTTTCCTATATCAGACACTAAAGACAGGGTGGTTGGCTTCGGCGCGCGAGTCCTGGACAACTCCCTGCCAAAATATATCAACTCGCCTGAAACAGCTATTTACACAAAGGGCAAGAACCTTTTTGGTTTAAATCTCGCCCGTGATTTTATACGCAGCCTTGACCAGGTTATCGTAGTCGAAGGATACCTGGATATGATTGTGCCGTTCGAATCAGGGATAAAGAACATCGTAGCCTCGCTTGGAACTGCCCTGACCGGCGACCAGATAAAGCTCATCAGGCGCTTTACATCCAATGTTGTCATGCTTTACGACTCGGACCTTGCCGGAGAACTGGCGACCCTTAGGGCGCTGGAACTGCTGATAAAAGAAGACATGAACGTTCGCATTGCAATACTCCCAAAGGGCGATGACCCTGACTCATTTGCCCGCAAACACGGGCAAGAAGATTTTTTAAAGATGGTGGCTTGTGCCAAAAACATTTTTGATTACAAGTTCGATCTCTTGCTTTCAAGACACGAGGTGAACACGACTACTGGAAAAGACAAGATAGTACGGGAGATACTGCCGACTATAAAAAAATTCAAAAACCAAACTATGCGCGCGGAATACATCAAACGTATATCAGAAAAACTTGATCTCGATCTTGGCGCATTGTTCAAAGACCTGGAAGACACTAGTTATGACTACGAATATACACAAGAGCCGGACCAAAATGCCTCCACTACAGCTGTCGAACACTACCGCTTGAAAGAATTCCCTATAACAGAAAGAATGCTGGTAAAGCTCATGCTTGAAGAGCTGCACATCGTGGACAAACTTAAAAACATGATCGAACCATCGGATTTTGTAGAGGAGAAATTAAGAAAGATCGTCAAGTTCATTTTTGATTTTTTCGCCAAGGGCCAGGAGTGCAAACCTAATATCCTTATGAATTACATAGACGATGAAGAAGCCATAAACCTGATCTCTGAACTGTCAGCTTTGGAAATACACGATTGCCCGGACAAGGAAAAGCTTATTGAAGACTGCGTCAAAAGGCTTAAGCGTGACAAGATCCTATACTTGCGCCATGAGATCCATAAAGAAATACTGGCGGCGCAAAAAACAGGCGATGACGAAGCCGTAAACAGGCTTATGCGCCAACTCGATAATCTAAATAAGGAATATAATTCCCTCGATAAACAAGGGAAAGATCACCTAACCAGGAGTTTAGTCCATGGATAAACCGGTTATTAAGAAAAGCTTAGATAAACTGATCGCCATAGGCAAAAAGAAAGGATACCTGACTTACGACGAAGTCAACGATGTCCTGCCTGAAGATATAGTCTCGAGCGACGACATCGACGAAGTATTTGAGATGTTAAACGACGAAGACATACAGATCGTCGATAATGAATTGACGGAAGACAAACTGGAGGACATTTCCAAGGCGGAAGAACCCAAAGACCTTGATGAGGTCCAGGACAGGCTCCTGCCTCTGGATGACCCGGTGAAAATGTATTTAAAACAGATGGGGCGCATTTCGCTGTTATCCCGCGAAGACGAACTAAAACTGGCCAAAAAGATAGAAGAGACCGAGAATAACTTCCGCGCGCTTGTGTTATCGAGCAAATTCGTCAAGCGGGAGATCGCAGGGCTTATTAAAAAAGTGATCAACAATGAGATTCACATAGAAAATGTTGTCAAAGAGGATATCGCTATCCGCAGGGAAAAAACAATAAAAAAATTCTCGCTTATTTTAAGGAAATTGAGCAAGACTAAAAATGACTCGACTGTTTCAAGCCTTCTGGGCGAATTGAACCTGGCTACACCGTCATTGGAAGACATCGTCTCTGACATGTCCGGTTTCATCAAACAACTGGATGCAATAGAACGAGAGTGCAAAAGGATCAGGGAAAAAAGGGCCAAAGGCGATATCAGATCATTAAATAAAAAGAAGCGCAAGATCCTGCGCGGCCTTGGAATGCCGGTGGCTAAATTCAAAGAGCAACTCAAGCTCATAAAGATCCGCCACACGCGGTTCCAAAAAGCTAAAAAAGCGCTCGTCGAGGCTAATCTAAGGCTTGTAGTCAGCATCGCCAAACGCTACACAAATCGCGGCCTGTCTTTCTTAGACCTTATACAGGAAGGGAATATCGGCTTGATGCGCGCTGTTGAAAAGTTCGAATATCAAAGGGGCTACAAGTTCAGCACATACGCCACTTGGTGGATCAGGCAGGCCATAACCCGCTCGATCGCCGACCAGGCGCGCACTATACGCATACCCGTGCACATGACCGAGACAATAAACAAGATAATACGGATATCTAGGATCTTCGTCCAAGAATACGGCAGGGAGCCGTCTCCCGAAGAGATCGCCAAATCCATGCACATGCCGCAGGATAAGATAAAAAATATCCTTAAGATCGCCCAGGAACCTATTTCCCTGCAGACCCCCATCGGCGATGAGGGGGACACCCATTTCGGTGATTTTATAGAAGATAAAAAAGCCGTTTCTCCTGCCAATGCCACTGTCCATGTCATGCTCAAAGACGAAATGAACAGCGCATTAGGCACGCTGACAGATAGAGAGAAAAAAATACTAATGCTGCGTTTCGGCATTTCCGACGGGTCAGCAAAAACTTTAGAAGAGGTTGGCAATGTCTTTAAAGTCACCCGCGAACGCGTGCGCCAAATTGAAGCAAAGGCATTAAGAAAATTAAGGCACCCAACGCGTTCCAGGAAACTGCGGACTTTCCTTGACATGACGCTTGCCCATGAGCGTGAATATTAGGGTGTAATAATCCTAAAAAACCTCGCCAACATAACCCGCGCCTGGTCTTTTACGATCACCTTCGTCTCCGTCACATTAGGCACAGTCCTGGCTGCCAAGGACGGAAGGATCTCACCTGCTTTATATGCCCTGACTCTTTTTAGCGCCATAGTCATACACGCAGCTGCCCATATGCTAAATGACTATTTTGACCTAAAATATAAAGTAGATACACCGCAAGCGCCTACGGCCCTGTACCGTCCTCATCCGGTATTTGCAAACATCCTTACACCGAAAAAGCAGCTCACATTTTGCATATCCCTGTTCGCAGGCGCCTTGATCATCGGTTCGCTTTTTGCTATTTTTATATCGTCGCTGATATGGCTGCTTTTAGTTTGCGGTTTTTTGCTAGCCGTTTTTTACACTGCAACGGCCAAAGGGCTGAAATACTTGGCACTTGGAGAACTTGCGGTCTTTGCCGCATTCGGCCCGCTTCTGGTAGAGGGGGCATACTGCATACAGCGCGCAGGCCTGTCTTTTAAAGCCTTTTTAATTTCGATCCCAATAGGGCTTTTTGCCGCACTTGTGCTTCTGGCCAATAATATAAGGGACGTCAAATTTGATGCTGCAAGCGGAATAAAAACAATCTGCACGCTTTTGGGAAAAAATTGTGGATTGAAACTTTATGTTTTGCTATCCTTATTGCCATATGCCCTGCTCGTTCTTTTTATTGGAACTGGCGTCTTAAAATGGACTTGTGCAATAGTTTTTCTTGTCTTGCCTCTCAACATAAAATTGGCTCAATTATTTTTTAAAGATATCCCCCAAGATGCTGATGCAAGAACCTCTCAAGCGGCTTTTCTTTTTGGCTTATTGCTCATAGGCTCAATTGCATTTTTATAATGCCTTGCTGCATAAAGGGTTAAAAATCTAAAATGTTTAAAAAAGCCTATTTCTATGATATACTTAATAAAGACATAGGCGTTATTTATAGTTGTACCGGCGGATGAGCGATATTTTTCACAGGAGTTACAATGCCCCTTGATGCAAACACGGATATAGACATCGGCTCAATGCTTCTTGAAAAAAAGCTGATCAACAAAGATCAACTTCAGGAATGTCTCGATCAACAGAAGATAAAAGGAGGCTACTTAAGCCAGCACCTGGTTAGAGCCGGTTATATCAAAGACACGGACTTTACCACATGCCTAACATGCCAATACGGCTATTGTTACCTGCCCTTAAAATCCTATTCAATAGAAGACGCTGCGATTAATGCCATTCCGCCGGAATACGCCTACAACTATTGTGTTGTCCCTATAGAAAAAACCGACAAGATCCTGACTGTTGTCATGGCGGACCCCTTAAATAAAGGCGTTATTGAAATGCTTCGCCGTGTAAGCCATTGCGAGATCGTAATTTTTATCAGCTCGCGCGGCGAAGTAAAACAAACAATAGAAAAATGTTATGGTAAACCATTCGTCGATTTTGAACTCGTCAAATTCAAAGATGACAGGATATTACGAGATATTTTTTATAAGCAAGAGATCTCGACCAACTATTATAAAGGCCCTAACCGCCGCATGTACCGCAGGCTATATTGCGAGTTGGACCTTGAATATTATGCCTACCCGCATACCATAAAGACGAAGGTCCTTAACATGAGCATGGGCGGCCTACTGTTTGAATCCAATGTAGCCATCCCCAAAGGCATGCAGATGACTGTCAACCTCGCACTCGGGACCAATATGTCTGTTGCAGGAATCGTTGAAGTTTCGCGCTGTGAATCTATCAGGATGACCAATACCGTATTCGGTGATGATAGCCCGACCTTTTATTTCTATGAGGTAGGCGCTTTCTTCAACTTTTTAACCGAAGAAAACCAAAACAGGCTGGCCGATTTCCTAAAGAAAAAGCTGGATCTTTAGTTTCGAAAAAAATCTCCATAAATCCACTTTACCGCCCCCGCAAACTAAGTTTTCAGGAATAAAATCATTGCTTATACTGGATTCTGATAAAAAACTTGACAAAACAAAATCTGTATGTTAAATTTGCTTTGCGTCTGGGATGAGTCGCCTAGCGTCTCGTCTTGGGGCTTTTAGCCCTAAACCCAGTCGCTTTTTTTTACCCATCGCATTTCGAGAACGAATATGTATATCTGTTACATAGACGAATCGGGCACACCTGATATTCCTGGCAACACTTCCCATTTTGTTTTAGCTGGTGTATCAATCCCCGTACAATACTGGAAAAGCTGTGATAAAGATATTGAATATGTCAAAAATAAATACCACATCGGCGATGCAGAGATCCATGTTGCATGGATTCTTAGGACTTACTCTGAACAAAGTAAAATAGCCAATTTTGAAAGATTATCTTACGACGACAGAAGATCCCAGATAATTGCTTACCGTACAGCCGAATTACTTCGACTTCAGCGAACCAAGGGTTTGAAAAATCAATATTATCAAAGATCGACATAGGTAGGCGGTCGCCCGCTTTCCCTGTCACACCACCGTACGATCGACATAGGTAGGCGGTCGCCCGCTTTCCCTGTCACACCACCGTACGTACGGTTTTCCGTATACGGCGGTTCGGTTAATTATACAGTTATAAACGACGCTAACGGCTTAATACCCAGCGATTTCAGGTAGGCATTGGGCAGCGCCAGTTGCACGTACTTATCTCTGGTTGTCGCCCATAACCTTCTGCCTTTGCACGCTGTCATGTGTGCATCCTTCTTACTTACGCCTCGCTTGACAAGTTCCGCTGTGCGGTTGGCAAGCGTTTCCCATTGCTTCCACAACCAACAGCGGATACGCCTACGTATCCATGAGTCAAGGGCTGTCAGTACCGATAGTGTCTGACACAGCCGGTAATAACCCATCCATCCCCGCACATATACCATCAGCCCTTTCACCAAGACTGCAAAGCTCACCCTCTTGTTCCGGTTGGTGAGCTCCCGTACCCGTCTCTTAAAACGCTCAAGCGCCAGAGGAGCGATTTTAATTCTGGGTACCGCCTCTTTGGTAAAACTGTATCCGAGGAATTTGCGATTGGATAGTATATCAACCGCGCTCTTGGCGAGGTTGACTTTGAGCTTAAGCCGTTTCGTAATAAAACGGCTTATTCCCGTCATAACCCGTTCACCTGCACGTTTACTCTTAACGTAGATATTACAGTCGTCGGCGTAGCGTACAAACCTATGCCCTCGTGCCAGGAGTTCTTTGTCAAGCTCATCCAAGACGATATTTGACAACAGCGGCGAGAGATTACCGCCCTGCGGAGTGCCCTCGGTAGCGGGTTTGACCAGACCGTTTTCCATAATACCAGCGTTAAGATACGCCCGGACGAGTTTTAGCAGCCGCTTATCTTCTACCCGTCTTGCCAATCGACTCATCAGCCGGTCGTGGTTGACCTTATCAAAGAAGCTTTGAAGGTCTATATCTACGACATAGGCGTACCCTGCGCGTATATATTCCTGCGCCTTGAGCACTGCCTGATGCGCTGACCTGCCCGGACGAAAACCGTAGCTGTTCTCTGAAAATGTCTTATCATAGAGTGGCTGCAGCACTTGCAAAACCGCCTGCTGAATAACTCTGTCCACCACCGTGGGTATGCCAAGCTTACGTATCCCTCCTGATGCTTTGGGTATTTCCACGCGCCTGACAGCACTTGGTTTATACGTACCTGAGAACAATTCGTGCTGTATCCGCGGCCACTGTTCTCTTAAGTACTCTGCTACCTCTTCCACGTGCATACCGTCTACTCCGTAGCTCCCTTTGTTCGTCTGCACCCGTTTCAACGCACCAGCCATGTTGCTACTCGCACACACTTGTTCCATAAGCATCGTCGTTGCTGCCGGACGTTCAGATATGCAGTCCGCTATGGACGTATCGGTCGCTTGCGCAAAGATGGTCAAAGCTTCACTCTTTCCATTCCTGCGTAAGTCCCTTTCACGGATATTCTGCCTGTGCTCGTCCATAAGTTCTGCGTCTTACTTATCCTTTAACCGTTTGAGCCTTCCCGTTGTCTACGGTACTACGCTCTCTGCTGACTTCTACGGCGCATTGGGCGCATCTTACGATACGCTAAGTCGATGACGACACGCCGCAGACCTCACGGGGTAAGTATAAACCGCCTTCCACACACAGCCGCCGCATCTACGCTTTGCACCCTTGATGGATATGGTATTTGTTGTAACCAGCCAACTCTACCGGCGCGTGCGCCTCCTATGCGGTTCTTGTTCATCGGCTCATGTGATTTGCTCGGCGCTTCCTTCAGACATTTCCTCGCAAAAATGCCCTTGCGCTTTGCCGACCCTTCACCTCCATCAGGTTGGGTAAGGGACTTTCACCCTCAAGCTGTTTACACGTGCCCGTCACGCTGAATCTCCCCGCAGCAAGCTGCGAGGTATCTCCTCAAAGATCCAACTCAAGCTGGAGTGGGCGTTTGTGCAGCTGGATATATTCTGCTTCGCGCCCCTGTTCTTTGACGTATTTCGCAACAGTCATCTCATTGCCTTGTTTGCCAACGGTTCCCGCATAATAACCGTCAGACCAGAATTCTCCACCCCAAAGCTGCTTTTTGACATGCGGACACCGGAAGAAGATCTCTCGGGCTGTGATGCTCTTGATCAGCTTAGCTAACCTTGAGACGCTATAAGCTGGAATGGACTGGACTAGAAAATGCACGTGATCTTTGTCCGTTCCGATCTCCAGGAAAATCACGGGATAGCGTTTCTCGATCTCGAAACAGATATCCCGCAGAGCTTCATCTTCTTGCGATACTTCGCTGGACAAGCGAGATGATACAACAAAACCGAAACATTATGACTTCTATGAATATACCGTCTCACGCCGCCATTATATCACCAAGCCGCAGCTTGCTGCGGGGAATTAAACCTGGTGAGATTAAAATATAGCATATGGTGGGAATATAGTTAAGTGGGGAGGTGGGAAATAATATAGGGGGCTTAGGGTCACTCTAAAACTACAGACTATCCTCCCTATCGCCGCCCTTAACTTCTTATGCTGGCTCAATCACCGGCCGAGAAAATGTCTCGGTTTTCTAACGCCACTGGAGGTCGCTAACTCCTTGGGTGTTACACTTCAAAATTGAATTCGGGCTCTTTTGAACGATGAGAAAATCGAAAAAAAATATTTTTTACTTATGAAACCAGTTTTTGTTAATTCCATCTGGTAATAATACCGGCCATTCGGATTACTTCAAATGATCTTCCGCATACAACGATAACTCCACCATATGTTCCAATAACTGATCAACCGGTAGCCCCCTGAAATTATGGCTGACAAGTTCCTTCGCGTACAAACGGCAAATATAGCGCACCTTGCGCGCATTCTGCTTTACGGCATACACATAATCGCGGTGGCCCTTATTGATTATAATCAGATTCCTGCCTGTATCGTATTTCGCCCGCCACGACTGCCCCGGAGCGCTCTCCAGCGTATAACCCGGCAATCCCTTGCGCGACAAGTCAATATCCGACTCGGATTTGATCAATGAATCCACCGTCGTGATCAAGCTCTCCGCTTCGCATACAATTTCCCCCTGTGCGGCGGTAACCGTCAAGCGGGTCAATCCCGGTTCTGCCGCGGCGTAAAAAATATTCATTTCTCCCTCTTGCTTCTCGAGCCTACCGGTTCCCTCCGCGATACTCCAGGAAAACGACACTCCGGTCTCTATTTGCCGGCGGCTCTTATCTCTGGCCACGGCGCGCAATGTCTTCTTTTCCGAAACAGGGACTAGGGCGGAGGAGGGAGAAGCCCTCACCGAAAAAAGGGCGCCCGCAAATTCAAAAAAATGTTTTTGTTTCGGTTCATTCCGTTCTGCTTCGGGGAACGCCGGAATCTTTGTTTCCGCGTCCTCAACGGAAGACAGGGAAGCTTCAGCGCCGGGCTTCGCCTGGCCGCGCGGTCCCTGCTTGTGAATATCAAACCAATCATACTCCTCGGGAGGCAAAACCATCAGAGCTTCCTGGAATGCCTTATGCACCGATCGAAGAATATTCCGGCTGGCGCGTTCTTCTTCGGCGCTGCTCTGTGCCAGCACAATCTCCTCCAGCTTCCCGCGCAAAGGATTCAAAGCGTCGCATAACTGCGCTAATTTTTCGTCATGAATGATGCCGTCTCTGGTGCCGGGCGTCAAGTGCAAAAAAGGAGCGTCGATAATTCCCTGAAAATACCCCGACGTCCATGGCTCACCCTGGAAAATATCGAGCGTCGTTATTGCCGGCAGAACGCGCGTCCCGGAGCGAAACAGGCTGATCGCATTTTCCGGACTGCGTTCGCTCAAATAGATTTCCGCATAAACATCTCCCAGCGGCGTTGATATTACGGGCAGATTATGAAGCAGTTGTCCCGAGTATCGGCGCGGCTCGACATCAAGCTCCACATGCCCGGCGTGATCCACGATCCTGATCTTCACGCCTGAATGCCGGATACGGTCGCGCAATTCCGCCGCCAGATAAAGCTGTATTTTTTCGCCGCTCAGAGAACGAATACCGGCGAGCAGGGGAGCAATGATCAATTGGGCGCCTTTCATCGGCAAGAGATGCGCGCGCGGCATGATGCTATAGCCGGACTTACCCTTCTCCATAATCATTTGGTAAATTTTCCCGCCGGCCCCGGAAGAAAGCATCGTCAGCTTATGCCCCACCGTCCAGAAACTCAAAAGCCCGATACCAAATTCTCCCTGAATATTCAAACCGCCTTCCTGTTTCATCCTGCGCTTGATAGAATCGCAAATGTGAGTGGCGACATAAGCGAAGTTCGGCGTACCATCCTGCGCGCACGGAATGCCGTTGCCGTCATCGATAATTTTCAGATAATGCTGGCCGTGTTCCTTCCCCCGAATAATGGTTACCTGGCTGGCCTGGGCATCAATACTGTTCTCCACAAATTCCGCGATGGCTTTCAACGGATTATTCTGAGAGAGCGCGATAATAGTAATCGCATTCCAATCGTCGCCGATACGAAGACGCCCCTGGCTTGCTTTCGTTTTGGATGTCATTCCGTCATGCCCTTTTCGTTCGGACGCGCCTGCCCCGAAGTTGAATGTCTTCAAATTTTCACTTCACACCACATTGCTATGTGCCGTCGCCCATTTTAATATAGCTCTTCAACGCGCCCAAAAAAGATTCCACAGCCGGCAGAGCTCCCCGCATGATCTCCTGATCCGGAAGCGGCACTTTCAAACACGACCGGCCGGTCGCCGCGTCTTTCTCGAGAGTGACCGGTTGTTTTTCCAACCCCGCAGCCAATACCTTGAAAAACGATGCCCCAGCCGCGAAGATATCCTGATAGGGAAAACCATCTCCCCCGGGTTTTTTTGCGGTTTCAACCAATAAAGGCCGAATCGCTTCTTTAGAAGCGCCCTCTATACCGACATCCGAATCGCCATTCGAAGGCTTGGACAATTCCTGGATCGACTCCATGAACGCGCTCAACCGGCTCTTCCCGATAAAAATACTGTCCTCTCCCCCGTCAAGAACGCCGGCAAAGAGCGCCTTCTTGAACTTCAAAATTGAAAGCATATGATGTTCGATCGTTCGCTCAGCGATAAAATTGACTACGCGGACAGGCCGATGTTGGCCAAGCCGGTGGACGCGGCCAATGCGCTGTTCAAGCACCGCCGGATTCCACGGAAGATCCATATTGATTACCGTTGAAGCGGCCTGCAGATTAAGCCCCACGCCACCGGCGTCTGTTGAAAGAAAAACGCGGCATGATGGATCATCCCTGAACGCCTTGATTAAATCCTTCCTTTTGGGCCCCGGGACACCGCCATGCAGATGCACATGCCCCCAAGACTTGCGGTGAAACGCCTCGGACACCAGGGATGTCATCCTCTCCCATTGGCTGAAGACCACGGCCTTGGCATCCCGCTCCTCAAAGATCTCTCCCAAAAGCGTAACCAGTTCATCCACCTTTCCGCCGGAACGCAGCTTCCGATCAATAAGGTACGCGTTGTCGCACGACATCCGCATGAACTGCAGGGCAATGGTCATCCGCCTTTGGTCGGCTTCCGTAAGGAACCGGTACTTGCTCCATTTGGCCGCGATCCTGGCCACAATCTCCCGGTTTTCCTCATGGATGTTCATCTGTTCAGGCGTCATGGGAACGAAGAAGTTTTTGTCCATGCGCTCGGGCAACTGCAAAAGGACTTCGGATTTCTTCCGGCGGATAAGGATCGATTGCAGCGTCCGCCCAATGGCCTTAAGATCGCGGTAACCCGTAACTTTTCCGGTTTCCGCGGCTGTCTGCTGATGGTTGCCCAGGAAACGGAATAACGGCCCCAGCCGGAAACGATCAACGAAACCGACAATAGAATGCAGTTCCTCCAGACGATTCTCCAACGGGGTACCCGTCAGGACAATGGCATGCGGTGACTGGATACCCTTGACACTCCGGGCTGTCCGCGTCTTCCAATTCTTGATACGCTGGGCCTCATCGAGGATAACAATATCCGGGGACATCTGATTGATAAGATCACTATCGCGAAATACTACGTCATAATTAACCACGACAAAAAACGCTTCACTGCGATAGACCTCGCGGCGGGACGGGATCATGCCTTCCACCACGGCCACAGAACGCCCGCAAAACTTCTGGATCTCGTCCTTCCACTGATGTTTCAACGATGTTGGGCACACAATCAGCGCCTTCCGGACGCCAAACTCCCGGGCGAATATCTCAGCCGCGGCAATGGCCTGCACAGTCTTCCCCAAACCCATTTCATCGGCAATAAGCGCCCGCCCCGCGTGGACAGCAAAAAGCGCTCCTTCCCGCTGGTAAGGATACAGGGGCACCTTCAACAGACTATCAAAGGCCGCGCTTTTGATCCCATCGGGAAACACGGCGGCAAGACGTGTGCGCCTGTGGTGTGCCTCCTGGATTTCCGCGATAAAGGCCAGGGCGTCATCATAACAACGCATATCGTGATCCAGCGCGCGGGCCTTTTCCAAGAACGCATCAAAATGCTGAAAAGAATCCTGTTGCAGGACATGATCCCGGTCAAAATAATCCGCGGCCAAACTCTTCAATACCGTTGGGGCGCCGGCGCCGGCTTTAAACAAGACGCGCCGGGATGACCCGTACCGCAAGAAAACCTCGGAATACGGCAAAGAAGCGCCGGCGGCGAGCAATTCCCGACGCCTGCGGTTTTTCCTCAAACGGTAAAGAACAAATTCAACGTGCTTGCATGTCCCCAGCGTATTGACGCTGAAATCAGGGCAAGAACAAAAATTCTCACCCGGCCGCTCACTGCGGACAGCCACGCGGTATGTACGCTTTGTCTCCGGATTCATGACGGCAAACTCAGAGAAAACCTCTTCGCCGCCAAGGTTCTTTAAGCGAAACTTCTGGATTACGCCAAACTCCCGGCGAAGAGCCCTCTGCCATTCCTCGACCGTTAATTCATCCGGCTTGTGCGTCCGGGAAAGTTTCACCGTTTTCTTATGCTCTTTCTTTAACTTCATCTATTATCCCTTCTCATCCGCATAGAAAATCCCGGGAATTTCATCAATATGCTGACACCATTCTATGCATTCTGGACAGATTATACGCTTAACAGAACATTGAGTTTGTTAAGAACATCGGATACGGTTGCTTCTGGAACTTGACAACAGAATCGAGCGCTTCTGGCTCGCCAATCGAGACTCTTAACTTGATCCGACAACACAACGCCCGAGATTTTTAATCCAGAAGGAATGGCCACCTCAAACGGGTACCCTTTGATGCGAGAAGTGATCGGGCAAAATATTGCCAAACCAACCTTCTTGTTATAAGATTCAGGGGATAGAGTTAAAGCCGGGCGCTGACCCGCCTGCTCATGCCCGGCCTGAGGAGTGAATGAGAGCCAGACGATATCGCCGCGCCTGGGGCAATGTGCATGAGGCATTACCAAATCTCCTGTCCAACCTCGCCGCCCCAACCGGACTCGGAATGGAGATTATCCACAGTAATCCTTTTGAGCAACTGAGACAACGAGTATTTGTGCTTTCCCTTGGGTTTTACAACGATCCCACCCTCCACCACGGCAACCTCAACTATGGATCCCTGGTGTACATGGATATCCCTGGCGAGAGAACTCGGAATTCTCAGCGCCAGGCTATTGCCCCATTTCTGAACAGTAGTATTCATATAGATCCCTCCATATGTATCTACAATGATTATACATAATTTCAGGAGAATGTCAATAGGCCTTTAGGGGCGAGGCTTAGGGGTCAGACCATAAAACTTTAAACTATCCTCCCTATCGCCACCCTTAACTTCTTATCCCTATCGATCTCTTTGGCAAAGCTTGCGGCCGCCATGCCGGCCGCTGCGGAAGTCATATTGAACATGGCTCCGATTTGAGCATTTGTTAATCCGGTTTTTTGGCGTAAAAGATAAATGGCCGCTTTTTTTGCCGTCATGGGACGGCTGATGCTGGTGCGCATCTCTTCTTTATCAATCTTAAAAAAAACAGCAACTGACTTCAGTATTTCATCCGGATCGATAAGATTTCTTATGGCCCGTTTATGAGCAAAGTCTTTTGATCCAACTTCGTCTTTGATTTGATGGAGCTTATCTTTGATAAACTTAACGCCTCCCAATATAAAACCTGCATAAACATTCTTAAAAGGGTCAGAGCAATCTTTTACGTCTTCCACAAATTTACGATATTGTTGCAAATCCATGCCGAGAAATTGCCTTGCCCTGTCTATATCGATGAAAACGTCATCCTTGCCATGAATGTAGGCGTTGTAGCTAGACCAGCGGTATTCAGCCGGATTTGATGCCATTTTGGCCCTCGAGGGATTCAAGTGGATGTAGCGGGTAAGTTCGGCGAAATAGCTATCTGCTTCCACGAGAATCGATTTAAACCTTCCCTGAAAAAGATGGCCGCATCGTTTGCGCTTTACGTTGTAATAAACCGTATAAGCCGTATTGAAGCACTGCATGATCCTGGACAGGTTGGCTTGAGTAATTTCAATAAGCAAATGATAGTGATTGCCCATCAAGCAATAAGCATATAGATAGAAATTAAACTTCCCTTTTGCTATTTTGAGGTATTCGAGGAATTTTCTGTAGTCGGCTTCATTGAGGAATATCTTTTTGCGGTCATCACCGCGGCTGGTGATGTGATAAAGACAACCTTCTGCTTGCAATCTATAGGGTCTGGCCATGTGGACAATATAAAAAGCATATCCGATTCTGTCAATTAGTTTTTAGTTTTAGGGTCTGACCCTTTTTCCCCGACACAAACGTTCGCAAAAATGGCAAAATCAAACCAGGGGGGGACAAATTTAAAGCCACCCAGAAGGGTGGCCTTAAATTTGGTTGCGGGGGTCCGATTTGAACGGACGGCCTCAAGGTTATGCTTTACTCACTACAGCTTTCGCTGCTCTGTCACAATCCCTGACAGATTTGTAGTCTGGACTATACCTTAGTCCTTTTTAAAAGGACTCCTGCCAACTAGTCTCTACACCTTCCCACCGTACTTCTTGGTGGACTTGGCTCGGTATTGCCTTGACTTAACGTCTAGGGTTCCACCGAATTTGACAGGTTTTCCATCAACCGTTACCGGCTGAGGGACCCATTAGACAACAAATCCCACCGCTCTCTATACTCTGCTGACCTTGGCCTACGCTGCCTTTTATCTGATTCTACCAATGTTATGGTGCTGCCATAACGAGCAAATTCAGATATAGGCAAAACATAGAACACATGCCTGTCAGCGAGATAGATTATTGCGAAATCGAAATCATCGGCATTGTAACGTTGCCGCAACATCCTTCGGCGATTTGTCTTGGTTCGACGCGCATCAACAACATAACACGCATCTTTTTTATTGTACCAAGCACTCTTCACCTGAATACGGATGAGTTTCCCTAAAAGATCAACACCTAAATCATAAGGTAATCGATCCCCTACAGGTTGCAGTACTCTGAAACCTCTTTTCAGAAGTTCTGTTTGTACTGCTGATTCCGCAACATCAGCTTTGAGCTTTGTGTCCATCGAGCCTTGCGAGCTACCAGGCTGCTCCACCCCGCGATCATATCTAAAGAACAAACTTACTACGGCAATGCTTGTGTGCTATTTTCTGCGACAGGCATTTCTTCGCCTTCGCGTATTATCTTTATTACTGTCTCGCCCTTCTTTACCACACCCATCTTTTCACGGGCCACGATCTCCAAATACGCCTGGTTGCTCATCTTGGCTATCTTTTCTTCTAAGAGGGCGTTCTGGCTCTGTGTCTTTCTTATCTCGTCTTCCATGTCTGCCAGCTTGCTTTTTAATTCCTGCAACTTAGCAAAACCCGGGAGGAAAAGAGCAACGAGTATGAATATGATAATGAAAAACCTTAGATTTTTCAACATCTATTTGCTATGCCCTGCCGAACACCTTCGGCCACAACGTTCCGGCATAAACAGCGCTCTTGCCCAATTCCTCTTCGATGCGCAAGAGTTCATTATATTTGGAGATCCTGTCCGTCCTGGACAAAGAACCCGTCTTTATCTGGCCTACGCCTGTTGCTACGGCTATATGTGCTATTGTCGTATCTTCCGTTTCGCCGGAGCGATGGGATATGATGGCTGAATATCCGTTCTCGCCGGCTAATTCGATACAATCCAGCGTCTCGCTTAAAGAACCTATCTGATTGACTTTGATCAAAATGGAATTAGCGGTCTTTTTATCTATGCCCATCTGGAGCCTTTTGACATTGGTAACGAAAAGATCGTCGCCTACAAGTTGCACCTTTTCGCCAAGAGCATCGGTCAACTTCTTCCAGCCATCCCAATCGTCCTCTGCCAGGCCGTCTTCAATAGATACGATCGGATATTTTTCAATCAGATCCGCGTATATCTTTATCATGTCATCCGAGCTCTTCTTCTGGCCTTCGACCAGATATTTACCGTCTTTATAAAAAGAGCTTGCAGCCACGTCCAAGGCAAGGTAAATATCTTTGCCCGCTTTGTAGCCGGCTTTTGTTATGGCCTCGATGATCAACCCCAGGGCCTCTTCGTTAGATTGAAGGTTCGGAGCAAAGCCGCCCTCATCTCCGACGGATGTTAAAAGTTTTTTAGCTTTAAGGATAGACTTTAGATTATGGAAGGTTTCAGTCGCTGCCCTCAACGCTTCTTTGAAACTAGGCAAGCCAATGGGCATTATCATGAACTCCTGGAAATCCAGGTTATTATCCGCATGGAGCCCACCGTTCAATATATTCATCATAGGTATGGGAATGATATTGGCGCTCTTTCCCCCGAGGTATTTGTAAAGGGGCTTGCGCTCCACTTGGGCCTCTGCTTTGGCCGCAGCCATAGAAACAGCCAGGATCGCATTTGCGCCAAGATTTGCCTTATTCTCCGTGCCGTCTATTTTAAACATGAGCTTATCGAGCCCGATGAAATTAGGTTCTAAGCCCTTTAGCTTATCGGCTATAGTCGTCTTGATATTACCCACGGCTTTTAAAACGCCTTTTCCTAAATATCTTTTTTTATCGCCGTCCCTTAGCTCAAGCGCTTCGTGCTCGCCTGTTGATGCGCCTGAAGGCACTATAGCGCGGCCGACAATGCCGGAATCTAAGATAACATCAGCTTCTACCGTAGGATTCCCCCTTGAATCCAGTACCTCTCTTGCCAGTATCTCCTTAATAACTGCCATGACTCCTCCACCTTGTGACTGTATGTTTTTGAAATAGAGGTAAAGACTATCACAACCCTTAATTGCGGTCAAGGGAATTGTCCAGTTTGACATTTGCGGGGTTTTGTGATATCTTTTACATACTATGAAATTCGACAAATTCACCATAAGGCAGTTCAAGATCTTCTTAAAAGACCACTGGGTCGTTGTGGCAAGCAGCGTCGCCGTTCTTGTGCTTCTTGGCCTATCCATTATAGGCTTCATGGGGCTGGAATCATTTTATCGCAAGATGCAGCTGGCCCAGCTACCCATCACGTTCCTCGTCTATATCATTGCAGCGGTCATATCAGCCGTTATCTATGTCTCTATAATGTTCGGCCGTTTCGGCAAGATGGACTACAAGAAAGTCCAGGGGACCAAAGTAAATGTCAAATTTGCAGATGTATTGGGCATTGACGAGGTAAAAGAAGAGGCAATTGAGATCGTCCAACTCCTCAAAGATCACGCTGCGTTAAAAAAGATCGGCGGAAAAATAATCAAGGGGCTTCTGATGATAGGCCCTCCAGGCTGCGGCAAGACTTACTTAGCCAAAGCTATCGCCACGGAAGCGGATCTTCCTTTCTTCTCTCTTTCTGGCAGTGAATTCACGGAGATCTTCGTCGGTGTAGGCGCTGCGCGCGTGCGCAAGCTATTCGAAAAAGCCCGGCGGGCAGCTTATGCCCATGGCGGCGCTATTGTTTTTATTGACGAACTCGATGCTATAGGGCGCGGCCGCCAATTCAGCTTTTTGGGAGGCCAGGAAACCAACTCGACATTGAACCAGCTTTTGGTGGCCATGGACGGCCTCCAGAACGAACAGGAGAACGTCGTTGTCATCTGCGCTACCAACTCACCGGAAGAAACCCTTGATCCGGCCATCTTGAGGCCCGGACGGCTCGACCGCAAGATCTATATAGAGCGCCCCACACTCAAAGGCCGTGAAGACATCTTTAAATTTTACTTAGGCAAAGTCCAATATGACCCGGCTATTGACATAAGCAGGCTGGCCCGCAAAGCAGTCGCTAAAAGCCCGGCTGAAATCGAAAATATCGTAAAAGAAGCTTCATTAATTTGTATCAGGGACAAACGTGAAGTCCTCAACTATAAAGACCTCTCGGAGGCCATGGACCGCGTTAACTTAGGCATCAAGCACCGCAAGCACATGACGCCTGAAGAGCGCCGGCTTGTAGCCTACCACGAAGCAGGGCACCTTATCACCCTCTATCTTCTGCACCCAACCGACGATGTTTTCAAGGCCTCTATTATCTCGCGCCGCGGCGCTCTTGGCGTTGTCCACCACCAGCCGCGCGAAGAACTCTTTACCGAGAGCAAAGAAAAACTTTTAGCGGACGTCAAAGTCTCGATGTCAGGATACATCGCAGAAAAGATCAAGTTCAAAATGACATCCAGCGGCGTTGCTTCTGATTTTCAGAATGCCATGTATATAGCGCATTTTATGGTCTGGAGGCTAGGCATGGGCGAGAAACATATCGGTGACTTTACCACCATTCCGGAATCACAGCTCTCCGACCAGATAAAACTGGATTTGAACAACGAAACCGAACTCATCTTAAAGGCCTGCGCCCAAGAAGCAGAAGAGCTCCTTACCAAAGAGATCTCCCTCCTGGACCGTTTTGCAAAAGAACTGCTGGACCGCGAAGAACTTGAATACGATGATATCGACGCTATTTTCAAGGAATACAACAAGCAGAAATACAGCCCCTCGTCAAACCCGATTGCCTAGAAATCCTGTCAAAAAATCCCTTCTATTTCTATCGCTGATAATTCTGGGCGGGGTAATGTCTTCCTGTGAAGCCACTTATCCTGCCAGGACCATGGCCCAACAGCTGGCCAAACTCGCCAAAGAAGAAGAGGAACTGCAAGTCAGCAGCCACATAGCAGGCAAGACGCTCTGGGTCTACGTGCCGTTAGATGACCTGATCAAAGAAAAAGATATGAGCTGGAATGAACCTGGCCTGGAAAAAATGAGCCAGATCCTATCTATTGTCCACCGCGTTATCTTGAGCACGGACGCCAAGCTTGATTTTGCGGCAGTAGTCGCAAGCGACATCAAGCATTTCGGGGTCCAGTTGACCACATTTGAATATCTTCCGGATGTGCGTGAGGCGATCTTAGAAAGGTTTTCGCGGGGAGAATTCTTTATGCGCAGCGTAAAAGACGTTTCCGTCAACCCGAAGGCCGTAGGCGACGTAACAGGCGAATCAATGCAATACTACGACATGGCTTTTGACCACTTCATGGGGCTCCAGGTAGTCCACAGAGCCAAAAGCATTTTCGCCAAGGACAAAACATTGAGCAAGATATTTGAATTAAAGACTACGTCGCTGGCCGAGAAATTCGGGGTCATAAAAATAGACTTTGAGTTCCTGAAAAAAACATATCTTTTGACCCCGGAAGAGGAAAAGATCAACCCTTTGGATTACGTTAAAATGATAGCGGCGGAGATCGTCAGAAATTATGATTATAAGAACTTCCAGGCCTTTGAGATCAAAGATACGTTTTCCGGCCAGAAGGCTGTGTTGGATGCTGCGGCTTTGAAGAAGATTAAAATAGACCTGCCTGAATTTATGGGGTAAAAATTACCCTGCGGCCTTTGACAGTAAAGCGGCCCGATGCAACCCTTCCTATCACTTCTGAATATACCTTGTGCTCGACTTTATGTATCCTTGCCTCGAGCTGGACTACTGACTCGGCATCTGATACCTTAACTGGTTCCTGCGCAATGATGGGGCCGTGGTCAACATGCTCGTCGACAAAGTGGACAGTAACACCCGTGGCCTTTGCGCCATAATTATAAGCATCTTTGATCGCTCTGCCACCCTTAAATGCCGGCAACAACGCCGGATGGATATTTAATATCCTGTTCCTGTAGGCCCTGACAAAAAATGGGCTCAATATCCTCATAAAACCCGCCAGTACCACGAGATCCACTTTCTCTTTTTTTAATTGTGCTGCGATCTCTCTCTCGTATGCTTCCTTGGAAACGAATTTTTTGGGATCAAGATAAAAAGTTTTAATACCTGCCTTCTTTGCCCTTTTGAGCGCAAATGCGTTTTGCTTGTCGCTCACAACCAGGGCAAGCCTGACCTTTAAAGAACCTTTGGCAATATTATCCAAGATCGCCTGCAGATTTGTCCCATTGCCTGAAGCAAATACGGCTATGTTTTTCATAAAAATAATTGCTTAGAGCTTATGGCTAAGGGCTTAGGGTAAAAACCATTAGCCCTATTTCTCTCTGCCCTACGCCCTATGCTCTATGCGCTCTTTTATAACTTTCGTCGGACACACCTTGACGCACTCCATGCAACCCGAGCACTTTTCGTAATCAATGCGGGCCAAGTTATCCACGACCTGCATGGCGCCATGCGTACATGCCTTTTCACAGCGCCGGCAGGCGATACAACCGGCAGGGCAGGCGGACATTACAACTTTGCCGATATCGCGTGAAGAGCATGCCACATAGATCTTAGCACTGGGCGCCTCCCCGCCGCAGGCGGGTCCGCCTTTGGCGGAAAAAGGTATCAATACATAAAGTTTTTTAGGGCAGACGTGGACGCATATGCCGCATGCCGTACACTTCTCCTCGATAACCCTAGGGAAACTATCCCCTGTCATCTCGATCGCATCATACGGGCAGGCCTTAACGCACGTACCATAAGTCAGGCATCCGTACTTGCATTCCTTTTGCCCGCCTAAGATGAGGCTTGCTGCCAGGCAATCTTTCATACCGTCGTAAAGATATTTGTCCTTGGCGCGATTGCCGCCGCAGCAATGTAGGGATGAAACCAATTTCGCTTTTTCCTGTAGGTTTAAACCCAGAAGCTCGGCAATACTCTTTTTATTTTCTGCTGCAGCGGAAACACAAGAATGTATATCCAATTCTCCGGCAAGCAATGCCTGTGCAAAACCCAAACATCCTGCCTTGCCGCATGCCCCGCAATTTGCCCCTGGCAATTTGGCCAGGATCTTCTCTATCAAAGGGTCTATGGGCACATGGAACTTCTTGGCTGCATAGGCAAGCGTCAAGCCAAACAAGATCCCAAGGCCTACTAAAGTTATGATCGGAGGTAGAATATTATGCATTATTAGTCGATAAAATTATATTTTTAAACCCAGGAAACCCATAAAGGCAAACCCCATGATCGAAGCTATGATGAAAGCAATAGGCAATCCATCCATTGATTCAGGGACATCCGCTAACTCAAGGCGTTCCCGTATGCCGGACATAAGCAAAAGCATGAGCATAAACCCGAGGCCGGCAAAAAGCGCTTGTAGGATAGAATAGCCGAAACTGCCGACGATCGGTTTGCCGGCAATAAAAAAATCATCGGTGTTTATGACTGCAACGCCGAGAACAACACAGTTGGTCGTAATAAGCGGAAGATAAATACCCAAAGCCTTGTAAAGTGCCGGCGATATTTTTAAGATAACCATCTCGATAAATTGTACGGACGCGGCAATTACCAGGATGAAAACAACCGTTCGCATATACTCGATATGATAAGGCAAAAGCACATAGGAGTACAAAGCCCAAGTCATTAGGCACGACAGGATAAGGACAAAAATTACAGCCGCCCCCATGCTTATTGCCGGCTTTGTCTCTTTGGAAACTCCCAAAAATGGGCAAAGCCCCATAAACTTGAAAAGAATGTAATTGTTAGTGATCAGGTTCGCTATTATAATCGCGAGGATTTTATCCATTTAATCCCTCCCATGATGAGCCCTAAGATCAAAAGGGCCCCAGGGGCTAAAGATAAGATGATGGCAGGCTCAAAAGTGTTTGAAATGCTCAAACCCGCAAGCTTTCCTGCCCCTAAAGTCTCACGGATAGTAGAAATTATCAAAAGCGCAAGAGTAAAACCCAGGCCCATGCCTAAACCGTCGGCAATAGATGACACAACGGTATTTTTTGAAGCAAATGCCTCGGCCCGGCCCAGGATAATACAGTTAACTACGATCAGAGGCACATAAACACCCAGCGCCCTATCCAAAGCCGGCGCGTATGCCTTCATAACCATCTCAACGATGCTGACAAATGCGGCGATGACAACGATATAACAGGGAATCCTGATCTTATCCGGTATAAAATTCCGGATCATGGAAATAAACGCGTTAGAGCAGACCAATACGAAAGTCGCTGCAAGCCCCATGCCGATGGCGTTATTCACTGATGTCGAAACAGCCAGCGTCGGGCAAAGGCCTAAGACGATAAAAAATATGGGATTTTCCCTAAAAATACCTTTGACAAATTCGTACCAGAGCTTCTTCACGATTTACCCTCTTCTCTCACCTTGACAATGCCATATCTTCTGGGCTTAACAAAGCGGTCGATCAAAGGAACAACTGAATTCATGATGAGGATGGAATAGCATACGCCTTCGGGATACCCGCCCCAGATCCTTATGATACCGGTCAATAAGCCGCAACATACGCCAAAAATAACCTGGCCGTTTTTGGTAATAGGCGAGGTCACGTAATCGGTAGCCATAAAGATCGCGCCTAACATCAGGCCGCCGGAAAGTATGTGAAATAAAAAATCTCCTTGGAAGAACCCCTGTTTTGAACCAAAGGCCCACGTAAAAATACCTACGGTCAAAATAAAGCTCAACGGCGTATGCCAGGTGATGATACGCTTATATAATAAGTAAAGGCCGCCTAACAACAAGGCTAATATGCAAACCTCGCCCAAAGAGCCGCCCCTGTTGCCGATAAACAGATCCCAATAACTCAAGCCCATATCAACCAGACCGGAAGCCTTGCCTTCTTTTAAAAGGCTCAAAGGCGTTGCCTGTGTAACAGCATCAACGCCATAGGCAAAAGGTTTGGCAAAAACAGTCATATGCTTTGGCCAGGCCGCTAAAAGAAATGCTCGGCTAGCCAAGGCAGGGTTGAAGATATTCCTTCCTAAGCCGCCGAAGGCCTGCTTGGCAATAGCAATTGCAAAAAAACTGCCTATAACACCTATCCAAAGCGGACAGTTTGGCGGCAGGTTGTACGCCAATAAAAGCCCTGTCATGAAAGCGCTTCCGTCGGAAACTGTCACTTTCTGACGCCGGGCATTCTGCATAAAAGCTTCTGTCAAAACCGCGGCAATGGTGGAGGCTGCGACAAGTAAAAGAGAATGAAGGCCGAATATATAAATACCTATGATACCCGCAGGCGCCAGGGCAAGATTTACCGTCCACATAACTATCGAGACGTCTTCTTTCTTTGCTATATGCGGAGAGGAAGATACAAAAAATTTATTGTCCATGCTTGACCTTCTCCATGATCTCTTTTGCCTTGTTTTCAATGGAATCGATGACTGCGCGCGAAGAAACCGTCGCGCCGGTGATGACGTTGACAGAACCTTTTAGGGCCTCGGCCCTTTTGCCGTCGAATTGGCCCTGGAACCAGGGTGCCGGAGGCAAACCAAGCTTGACTTTTTTTAGCACTATATCCCAAAGCGTCTCTTTCTGGATAACTTCGGAGATCCTCGTGCCTAATCCCGGGGTCTCATTCTGCGAAAGTATCTTAATGTGAGAGATGACACCATCGGTATCTACGCCTACCATGGTAACGATATCGCTGGAATATCCCTTTTTCGAAGCCTTAAAAGCGTATCCGATGATATTGCCGCCCGCATCTTTAGCATTGTAATAAATTATATCTTCGCCCTCTTTGACCGGTTCGAAATTTGCGGCCTGCGGCAAAACCTCTTTTAAGCTAGCCTGTTCTTCCAGCATTTTCTGGTAAATGATCTTAGGCTGCGTAAGATTAAAGACTACGCTCAAAAGGCCTGAAGCTGCCAGGCATATAATGGCCAATGTCGCCGCGTATTTAAGGTAATTACTTTTTAGCATCCCTGATCCTCAACTTCGCGGCCTTTATTGCCTGCACTATATTGCGCCTCGACGGGCACAAGTAGGCGCAGAGGCCGCACTCTATGCAATCCATAATTCCGTACTCTTCGGCGAGTTCGAGCTTATCTTTTGAAATAGCCAAAGCAATAAGGCCCGGGTTCAAACCCATGGGACAATTCTGCACACACTCTCCGCAGCGTACACAAAACGTCTCTTCTTGCTCTCTCTCCTGGATCTCATCAAGAAGGATAATACCGCTGGTGCCTTTGATAACAGGGCCGTCCATCGTATACTGGGCAATACCCATCATCGGCCCTCCCATAATGATCTTTTTTGGTTCCTTGACCAACGGGCCGCATTGGCCTATCAGATCTTTGACCGGCGTGCCTATACGCGCAAGAAGGTTCTTAGGGTTAGCAAGGCAGGAGCCCGACACTGTTACTGCCCTTTCATAAAGAGGTTTTTTCAAATAAACAGCCTCATAGATAGCATAGACCGTTGCAACGTTATGGACAACAACACCTATGTCAAAAGGAAGCTTGCCTGAAGGGACCTCTGTGCCAATACAGGATTTAATGACCTGTTTCTCTCCGCCCTGCGGATAGGCAGTCGCCAAGACCACGACTTCCCAGTTGAACATCCGGGCGCGCTCCTGCATCAATTTAATGGCCTCCGGCTTATTATCTTCTATGGCTATATAACAGCTCCGCGGCTTTAAAATGTTCGTGACAAGTTTCATCCCTTTAATGATCTCGTCAGCCCGCTCGACCATAAGGCGATAATCGCAAGTCAGGTACGGCTCGCACTCTGCGCCGTTTAAAATAAAATCTTCGATAGGTTTAGATGGGGAAAGCTTGATATGGGTAGGAAATGTTGCTCCGCCCAGGCCTACAATGCCGGCTTCAAAGATGATCTTTTTTAGGGCATCTGCGGTGAGCGCTGCAGCCTCTTCCTCGCTTCGCGGCGCCATATCAGGGCAGGCCTCGTCTTTGCCATCGCCTTCAATAGCTATGGCTCGGGCGAAACCGCTGACAGGATGAGGATAGTCGGCAATAGTCGTGACTTTCCCTGATATTGAAGCATGGACCGGTGCAAAAAGGCCCTTGTCGGAAGTAGCAAGAAGTGTCCCGCGCTTAACGTCATCCCCCGCTTTTACCTTGATCAAATCAAGGGGTTTACCCAGATGCTGCAAAAGAGGGATAAAGACTTTGGAAGGAAGTTCGGCCTTCTCTATTGGTTTATTTTCTGTCAGATGCTTATGTTCTTCTAACTTTACCATATTGTCCTATCAGGCCTGCCAAGCCGATCAGTACAAGCAATGAACTGACTGAAAGCAGGATCTTAACCGCGCCTATGCGGTCCGCCAGCGGCGCTGAAACAAGCATAGCTACAAGGAACGCAAAATGGACTACGATCTCAAGGGAGCTGAATACCTTCCCCCTCATGGTACTGTCTGTCAACTCCTGGACCAGGGTGTTGGAGATGACCATAACAGGCGACACAACCAAACCCAAAATAAAGGCTAACGCAAGAGCTATCAATAAGTTTGGTGCCTTAAGAACAGCCAAAACAAAGATTGATAATACCACCCCGCATGCCAGAATACAAGAAAAAATAGTCCTAAAGCCGTCTCTCTTGTGGCCCAGCCGCCCATAACCAAGGGAGCCGACAAAAAGGCCTAAACCCAGGCCCACGACCAATAGCCCTATGTCCTTAGTTACAGATGAAAAGGCCTGCTGCACAAAGATAATGGACACCACGTATATGGCGCCTAAAGATGCCCACAATAGGAATAAGACCCCCAGGCACGAACGGATCTGTTTCTGGTTCTTTAAGAAAGCGACCGCATCCTTCATCTCGTCAAAGGCGGATTTCCGGATGACATCTGCTATGCCCTTGCCAACATCGATAAGGCGTCCGTCACCAAAGCTTTGCCGGACTGCCCGACAAAGTTCTAGTGGCGGGCGCTCTTTCTTGAGCTCGCGTAAAGCCCGCGTGCTTAAAAAGAATATCATGATGCCGGATATCAGGAAACTGACTCCGTCTATCATAAACCCGCCCTCGGCCCCTACGATACCTACTAGTATGCCGCCTAAGCCCAAACCGAACATTGCCGCCACCATGCCGGTTGTATTCACAAGAGAATTGGCCAAAAGAAGATCGTCGGTCTTTACCAGATCCGGGATTATGGACATCTTGGCAGGCACATAAAAACGGGCTATTGAAAAAGCAAGAAAAACGATTATATAAATAGGCAGCATAGAGCCCAGTTTCATAAAATATAAAGGTATGGATAAGATCAAAATAGCGCGCAAGATATCGCAAACTACCATGGTGCGCCGGCGATCCCACCGATCCACATAAACACCTGCAATAGGGCCTATAAGAAAAACCGGTATTATGGTAAAGCTCATCACTTTAGCCATCTGTGTGGTTGAGCCTGGAGCAAAGCGGTAGATCAACGCGATAAGCGCCATCTGGTCGAGCCTGTCTCCAAACTGGGAGATGATCTGCCCTATCCAGAGAAGGGAAAAATTGCGGTTTCCAAGGACATTCCTGAATCTACCCATATAAATAGTTGGCCAGTTACCAGTTAGCCAGTTGAAGGCATAAATAAAACTACATTCAACCGGTTAACAGGCGAACAGACAACCGACAAACAAGTCAAGCCGATGGGGGGAATCGAACCCTCGACCTTCGCTTTACGAAAGCGTTGCTCTACCAGCTGAGCTACATCGGCAT
>JACRLT010000014.1 GCA_016235185.1 Candidatus Omnitrophota bacterium | reverse complement strand
GTTCCGGATTTAGTTAAAGCTATTACTCAATACATTGAAACAAACAATCAAAATCCGCATATTTTTGTTTGGACAGCGTCAGTCGAACGAATTATGACAAAGATCGCCAAATGTAAAGAAGCGTTGGTAACACTACACTAGCGAGTGCCTATCATGAGAAACTCTTAGCCCGGCCCCTAACCCGATCAAGAAGACAGATACAAAAAGACAAACAATAAAAATAATAAATTCTCTTCGCTTCACGCTGTCCTCCAAACAATTATCGAATCCTAACTCTGTTTTTACTTAGGGACACTTCCATCAGAACTTACGTTATATCAATGGCTTATCTGGAACCGGTCCAGAGATTTCAGAGATTTCCACTACTTATCACAAGGGTTTATCCGGACCCGGTCCAGAGATTTCATAATTTCGCTAGACGATCTAAGGTTTTTCTATATATGGCAATAAAGTCTCCGACAGGAATAGCTGCACTTTCGTAGAAAGCTTTTGCATCAACGTTATGTTGTTCATCAAGATGAAGATCACACCGTATTTTATTTATTGTACCTTTGCCCATTTCTCGCCCTTCATTTCCGTAATAAACTTGAGTACGCAACGTTCTATCTCGACCACGGTGAAAAAAACCTGATTCTGTAACAGTGCGAGAAATATTCATCCGCCCACCACTACCACCAGAGGGCTCTACAATACAACCATAAACATGCAATATCTGCCTCAGTTTTCTAAAAGGAATTGGATGATTTCCTCTTTCAATAGGACGCGTATTATTAGAAAGCCATTTAGCAATGGCGAGTGTTTCATAATCAGGATGTTTTATTCTAGAAAATGGGATGACTCGATGCAAAGCCACATCAAGCACAAACTTGAATAAAACATTTTCATTACAAGTAAGGAGAAACCCATTTTCATCTAAAAATACTAACATTGACACCAAAGCAGTTCGTTTATTACCATTATGAAATGGATGATCATGCACCAATGAATGAAGAAGTGCAGCAGCCGACATTTCAACAGTCGGGTACTTGAGTTCTCCTCCATTTGATGTATGGGGTCTAAATACAGCCGATGCTAACAAGTGCTTATTTCTACACCCGGACGGAATTATGGGTGCTTCAGTCTTTGCAAAATCTCCTACTAATGCGTTATGAATTCCAGACACTTCTTCAGTCTCAAGATAACGCAATTCTTCGCGCCTGTGCCCTATAATCTTCCATTCTAATTCTTCAGATTTAACAGATACAGAATGTTCTGAATAATCTATTTTTTGGCTTTTTGAAAAAATATAATCAGCCGTAATTCTTCTTCTGGATTCGGCTTTTAGCTTAGAAATTGCACCCCTCGGCAATTGTTTTGCATGAGGACTTATTGCTATAGACAAATCCTCCAAGAGTATTTTAAATGCCTGATCACTCAAATCAAAATGGGCCTGCCAATACCGTGGATTAACAAGTTCATCACGCGTAGCAATTCCTAGTATCTTCTTAGCATACTCGAGATCATATCCCCTGATTTTGTCGGATTGAGCTTGTATTTTTCCAAATCTTGGAGCATCCCAGAGACGTATCAACGCATCTTCTGAATCGATTCCAGCTTTTTGTGCAAGTTGTTCGATAGTTAAACGATTTTTTGCCATGAGAATTCAAAATGTCAAATATTTGGAACGGTCCTATTTTTTTCTACTTTATTCATAACTCTATCTCAAATCAGAAATAACATAAAGCGTCTACTAACTGCTAACTGCGTCTTATTTATCACAAGGGCTTATCCGTACCCGGTCCCAGATTTTCCGGGACTAAAGCTAACTTATTTTCCCACTTTTCGCAAATCACTTTTTCAAAATAATCTAAAGAAAGATCTTCAAGATAACGACTAAACATATCTAAATCAAAGTCTTCTTGGTTATCACTCTTAATCAACCCTTTGAAATACTCTTTAATGGCCGATGGAATCAGGTCATTAAAAGATCTTAGGCATTCCCAGAATTTTTTTTGATAAGCATCTTCCCAATACTTTATTTTTTTTCTAAATTCCCCCTCGGGATCAAATCTAAAATAGCGCACAAATAGCATATCAGCTAATATCTCCGGAAATAACCTAACTCCAAACTCTTTCTCCAAAATTATTCTTCCAAATTTCGTCAAATAGTAAGCGAAGGTCCAATCATTTCTGTAAATAATGGCTCGAATAATCCCTAGATCCATCAGATGACGCAAAGTCATCAAACTAATAACATCCACCGGTGGATCAGCAAATAACAGACCTTTTTGATTCCGCAAGAATCTCAAGGAAGCTAAATCAAGCTTGCTCTTGGCATTTTTTATAAAAATATCCTTGCGATATTCAAAGCTTTCATATCTTTTTTTAATGACTCTTGTTAGGTCTTCTTTGAACTCCCCTTCATTGCTACTATCAACCTCATCAACATAGTGAGTTTTGAAATCAGAGGGCAAATGCTTAGAATGGAATTTCTTCTTTTCTTCTCCTTGCTTATCCCAAAGAAGTATTACCTGTTCCTCCATTTTCCAAGCCATAGCCAAACCTAATTCAAACAAAACATTATCACAAAAATATATCTCTGACTCATACCAACGAGGAGTTAAATCGCAAATAACAAATGTAGATTTGATAATGTCTTGCTGAATCTTGCTAAAGATTTCACCAGATTCATTTACAATCCTAGGCTGAAAGCTAGTGTTGCCAATTTTTAATTGGCCAACTATTTTTTTGATTAACTCAATCTTTTTCTGTTGTTGATTATATGCAGGGGACTGCTTCTCTTCACCCCCAAACCAAATTGATACAAAAACAGATTTTTCTGAACCTATTTTTTCATCAATCTCTATAGTGCTAACTTGATGAAAATAATCGTAAGGCCACATAATTCAGCTTCTCTCTTTTAGAAAAAAATAGAACCGTTCTCTATTTCTTCAAATAAGACTCGAAGTAGTTCTCCAATTCTTCGAGAGTGGGAAATTCTTTTATTATGCTTAGTTTAATTATACGCATTTGCACTTTCTATCGGTTATCTGGAAACGGTCCAGAAACTTACAGAAACTTAAAAACTCTCTTTCACTTCCCAGACTATTGCCTTACCCAACCGTCAGGAAGATTCATTCCCCGACAAATATACAACGACACCCCTTTTTCTTTACAGATTTTTTTTAGCTTTTCTATACTTTCTTTTTCCCTGTCTGAATACGATTCTGGATGGGTTATGACCACCCAAATCCCATTCTTCCGGATCGATTTTGATTGGTTATCATAATAGGCCAACAATTCTTCGGGCTTCTGAAAAACTGGTCTTTCGTTAGGCGGTTTTAAATCATAGGTCTGAGACACCATAAAACCCCACTTCACAGGACTATCCTCACCGCCAATATCTGCGACACTTTTAGGTATGACGTGGACCGACAACCCTTCTTCACGTTTTAATTCTTCCGCAAAAATATTTGATGTACACACGCACAATAGGGACGCCAACAAAACAAATCGTAAGATTCTTAACATCAATGCTCCTTGTGATGAAAAATAGGACCGTTACCTATTTTCCTTTTAACCTCATGCACCTTAAGCAATTATCGAGTTCTGACACCAATTATTCCCTTATTTAGAATCCGAACCAATATTGGGCGAAGGTGAAGGTGATGGAGACGGAGGAGAGGATGGTACACTTTCCTTTTTCTTTGCATCATCTAGTGATTTAAACTCTCTTACTAATTTGTGGAATTGTGAAACATCTCTTATAACGGACAAACCCGGAAGAGTTTCTCCTGTTACACGATTAGCTATATAAGCAGAAACAACACCAATCACCACAAAGCCATCTTCGAGAAGATGGAATACTGGACCTCCGCTTACTCCATTAATTGCAACCCCATCAACCAAATAAGCATGTTCTTCCTCTAGAAAACAACTTGTCCTGCCAGAGAAGAAACAAAGGTTTTTGGGAGAGATTGCAGGAAAACCAAGCCAACCGACTTCATTGCCAACTTTGAGAAACTTTTCTTCTGGAGAGAGCTTGGGAGAATGCTCTGGCAAAGGCAAATCTCTTTTCTCTAGAATTATTGTAGCTGTATCATGACCTTCTATGTGTATAGAGCGCTCGTTATGATGTAGTAATAATGATTTACCGGAAGCAAAATGATCTATCCTAATCGGTTGTTCCCAGTAATGTGCCCAGTCAACCACATGAGCTGCCGTTGCGATTCCACAAACTGGTTTAACAGTAGAATGCGAAACTAAAAAACCTGTTCCAGAACCCTGTGGAGTGGAGATACGTACAACTAAATTATTCATTTTTTCTATTGCTTGGTGCCATTTTATTGACATACAACCTCCTATGACTAACTAAATAAAAACCAACTAGACTTTTTTATATCATTTCTGAATATCTTCATGTTTACCAATGAATTCTAATAGAAAGTGTCCCTCGAAAAGCCCTGCCTGTCAATCTTATTAAGGTAAGCACCGGCCAGCGTCTTCTAAACGAATGATAAATTGTGACGGTTCTATTTTTGCTTGCTAAGCGCAACATGCCTGTCCAAGCAGACAATTTAGGTGGGGGGTGGCTTGGTTTGGATTGTCGCAGGCCGTGTTTTTCGTGCGAGCGGGCTCGGTGTCCGCCAATGTTTCAATGGCGGACGAGCGAGCCGAAAAACCCGAGCGTAGTCGAGCACGCTGGGCGAGACAAGCGTGCCTGCGCAAAACGAACCGAGACAGGACCCCAATACAATAATATTGTCTGCGAATAGGGATGGTGCGCTGACAAAGATCCGAAAAGCAAAACGCCCCGCTTTTCCGCGAGGCGCTTGGTTGATACTTTATTTTAACGGGATGCTAACATTTCGTATAGCCGCACGCGGAACACTTCACACACCCCTCTTCATGCCTAACCGCTCCCCCGCAATCCGGGCAAACACCCACGATATTGCCGGTGATGTAATCTTCCAATTGCTCTTCACTTCTGGAAACCTGGCCCAGGATATCCTCACCGGCTTCTGTGGCTGCTTGAGCAGATGCCTTGACCTCGACCTTGTTATTGACCAGGCGCCTTTCCACCACACGCGCAATAGCGTCAGCGCAGGAGAATATGCGCGCGCCCTTTTCCCACGACGGTGATGGACAGCGTATGCCGCGCAATTGTTCGATAATGACCTTGACATCAACGCCTGAACGGAAGGCTAAAGAAACAAGCCTGCCTATTGCCTCAAGCTGGCTTGCCGCGCAACCGCCTGCCTTACCCATCTGGGTAAAGACTTCAAAAGGCTTATTGCGCTCATCGGTGTTGATAGTGACATAGAGATTACCGCAGCCAGTGGAAACTTTTGTTGTAGTACCAATGACCACTTCAGGCCTTGGCCTTGGGCCGATCTTTCCTTCGGCAGTAGCAGCTATGGTCTTGGTCGTAGTTTTGGAGCCGACATTCAAGACTTGCTCATCGCGGCTCTTATCGCGGTAAATGGTCATGCCCTTACAGCCCATCTCATAGGCCAATAAATAAGCAGTGCGCACATCTTCAATGGTAGCGTCCTGATGGAAGTTGACTGTCTTAGACACCGCGTTATCAGTATATTTCTGGAAAACAGACTGCATCTTTATGTGCCACTCCGGCGTTATATCGTGTGCTGTGACAAATGCCCTTCGTATCTCTGCCGGTATCTCTTCTATATCGTGGACAGAGCCTTTTTCGGCGATCTTTTCCATGAGTTTCCTGGAATAAAGCCCGCGCGCTTCCATGACTTCCTTGAATGCAGGCTCGATCTCTATCATCTTGTCGTTGTCTAAAACATTTGCGCGGTAATAAGAAATGGCGAACATAGGCTCAATACCCGAGGAGCATGGCCCTGCGATAATAGAGATCGTGCCCGTGGGAGCTATTGTCGTGAGCGTCGCGTTCCTTAATTTCAAACCGCTTTCCTTATCATAAATACTGCCTTTGAATGCCGGGAACGTGCCGCGTGCTTTTGCCAATTCCACGGATTCTTTTCTTGCCTCTGTCTGGATAAAAGACATAAGCTTATCTGCCAATTCCAAAGCCTCGTCGGAATCATAGGCGATCATCATCTTTGCCAATGCGCTCGCCCAACCCATGACACCCAAGCCGACTTTTCTCGTCTGCTTGGTCATCCTGTCTATTTCAGCAAGCGGGTACTTATTTACCTCGATGACGTTGTCTAAAAAGTGAACTGCCAGATGGATGATCCTCTTCAAATTATCCCAGTCTATCTCCAACTTCTTGGCCGGTGTTTCTTTTAAAAGGGCATAAAGGTTGATGGAGCCGAGGTTACAGGATTCAAAAGGCAAAAGAGGCTGTTCTCCGCAATCGCGTGAAATCAGGCCATTTGTAATAAAAGTTAAGGTTTCTGGCTCTGTAAGATCATATACTTCCTGTTCTCCATCTTTTTCTATAGATACAACATTTTCTTCTAATACCTGCCTATAAAATCTTTTAAACCTGATATGTTCCAACTTCTCATTCTTTTTCTTGGCAAGAAAACCTATCAATAACCTGAACCTTTCACGGCTCTCTCCGAATATGCCTAATTCAAATAATACTCCATCCGAGGTATAGCTTTTATGCTCGCCATTTTTTGTAGTATAAGAAAATAATCCTTCCCTGGAATTCCTGCTGCGGTCATAAATCCTGCTTTTAATGCCTAAATTTAATAGTAATAATTGCACTTGCTTAAGCAGCACTTTACTCTTTGATGTTAAAGCAATCCAAGAGCTGTTAGACTTGGGATTATCCCTCACCGTACCATCTGCGCCAAATATACCCTGCAAGAACCCTATAACCGCAGATTCAGGAGCGGTAAATAAAGAAGACGGAACCTCTTTATTATCGCTTGTCCAGCTTCCCACGCCTAAGCTTTTAAAAAACTCAACAAAATACTTACTATGGTAAGAAAGGTGAAAAACTTTATTTTCGCGTAAAACCTCTTTAATATCCGCTCCATAAAAATTATTTATAATATGTTTAAGATAGAGAAGGATTTCTTTGTCCTCTTGGCTGAATGTAAAACCTACCCGGCAATTTTTTTCATCACTACACAACCATCCATCTCCGGCCAACCAACCCAATACCTGCCCAAGCTCTTTACTCCACCTTTGCGGAAGATTAAGTTTATAAACAACGCCATTATCTCCCTTATATTCACTTTGAACTGTAAAAGGAAGTATATCGTCAGGATTAAACTGGCCGGCGCCTGACTGGATGAAAACTTTGTGTACGCCGGGTTTTAAATCTTCGATATTGACCCAGCCATTCTGCGTCATAAGGCCATGATCTGCGGTAGCGCTCAATTCAAAACCTGATTCTGTAGTCACTTTATATACCGTCTTTATTCCTGTAGAAAAAGAAGCGGTGATCCCTCTTAAAGAAACCCCTGCTTTCGTTTCCGTTGCTAAATTACCTGATTCTCTACTGCCATAAAGAATATCCAAGACCCTATTATCAGTCAAAATACTTATGCCGCCGTGACTATAATTATTAACAAGGTCTCTCATCCTCATCAAGCCGTTTTCCGTAGAAACAAAGGTATCTCCGACTACGCAAGGGTTGGTGCTCTCTATCTTACCTAAATTAGGTGTGGGGTTGCCGTTATTTATCCTATCTATAAAAATAATGCCGGGTTCGCCGTTCTTGTGCGCCATCTTGACCATAAGGTCAAAGACGGTCTTGGCGTTGATCTTCTTTACAACCTTCTTGGTGCTTGGATCAATAAGCTCGTACTCCTCATTATTTAAAGCGTGTTTCATAAAATCTTCTGTAATGGCAACGGAGATATTGAAATTATTTATCTCCTTGTCGTTCTCCTTGCAAACAATGAAATCCATGATATCCGGATGGTCCACGCGCAAGATGCCCATATTGGCGCCGCGCCGTGTGCCGCCCTGCTTGACCGCCTGGGTCGCAGCATCAAAGACCTTCATAAAAGAGATCGGGCCGCTTGCCATGCCGCCTGTGGATTTAACCACGCTTGCTTTGGAACGCAGGCGCGAGAATGAAAACCCTGTACCGCCGCCTGATTTGTGTATAAGCGCGGTTGCCTTGATGCTGTCAAAGATGCTCTCCATGGAGTCATCTATAGGTAAGACGAAACAGGCGGACAACTGCGAAAGCTCGCGGCCGGCATTCATTAAGGTAGGTGAATTGGGCATAAACTCCAGGCCTGACATCATGTCGTAGAAATCTTTTTCGAGCTTTGAGACCTCTTCTTCGGGCTTCTTATAGAGCCTGTCTGCTGCGGCAATAGTCCTTGCCACACGGGAAAACATCTCATGAGGCGTTTCAACCACTTTACCGTTTTCGTCTTTCTTGAGGTAGCGCTTTTCCAGGACCCGAAGGGAGTTATCGGAGAGTTTCAACGCCATGAATATTTCTCCTTTCTTTCGATGAAGTATCCTTATAAATAAGTATCTAAAGGATACAACTTTAGAAAATCTTTGTCAATAGAAAAATACTATATATGGGCATTTTAGACGGTGCCACCCACAATATTTTGTTGTTTTAGGCGATAATCTGCCATATGAGTTTTGACACATTTTGCTAAAATCAGGTTAGTTTATTGGAAGGGGACACAACAAGAAAAAAACCTTTATCCTTTATTCGGTTTTGTCCCGTGGTTTGCTTTTTTCGAACGCCAATTCAGCTTGCCAACTCTTTTTCTTTTACCTTTACCCATGATTGCCCTCTTATCTTTCTCGTATGCAATCATCCCGATCCGCCGTAGGCGGAGAGGGATGCGATTTAATTTGTGTGAGTTATTCTACTCCTCAAAATTTTTTTGTCAATTTTTTTTGCAAAATTTATTTCCAACATTTGCTAATCTAGGGCGATTTTGCTATCCTGTAGCTATGCCTTCAAGAAAATTTGTAGTATTAGCCATGCTCGTCAAAGGGTTTTCCTCCATCGTTGTCCAGACCATCCTCATCCGCGAGCTCTTGATCGTGTTCTACGGCAATGAATTGACCTTCGGCGTCATCTTAAGCACATGGCTTTTAAGCGGCGCCGTCGGCGCAAGCTTGATAGCCAATAGTTTCAGAGGCGAGCCTGTAAGGGCCGCATGTTTTTTGCAGCTCTTTTTAAGCGCGGCTGCGCCGCTGGCGCTCGTCCTCATACGCGCGTCGAAGTCACTCTTGCACATCCCGTTCGGCGAGGCCTTCCAGCTTGGCCACATCGTAGGTATTACGGCCGGGGCAATAGCCTTCGTAGCCATGGCCGACGGCGCCATGTTCAACATAGGCTTTCGCCTTGTTTCGCTTCTAAAAGAAGAAAACGGGTCTTCTGTCGCAAAATTATACCTTTGGGAATCCTTGGGGCTTATCGCCGGAGGTATCACATTTACTTTCGTCCTGCTTTCGCTTTTGAACCCATTTGCCATTATCCTCTTGGTCTCTGCCATTAATCTTTTGTGCGCAAACTTGCTTCTATTTAAGGAAAAAAACCGTCTTATCAGGGCGGTGTTCGGAGGGCTACTTCTCGCGTCTATATGCCTTTGGTTTTCATCCCAAGAGTTCCAAGATGCTACGCTGCGCCTCCAATGGCAGAAAAAAAATATGGTAGCCAATAAAAACTCGGTGTATGGCAACATCGCCGCTTTGCGCGAACAAAACCAATACACTATTTTTTATGACGGTATACCTGCTGTAAGCATACCGTCGCCTGAAACCTATTTTACTGAAGACTTCATCCACCTGCCGCTCTTGTCTAAACCGAAAGCCAAGAATGTCCTATTTATAGGCACTGCCATAGGCGGCCTGCTTAAAGAAACCCTGAAATACCCTATACAGAAAGCTGTTTATGTGGAGATAGACCCTGTCTTTGTTAAAGTGATCCAATCGCTCCATGACCCTGCAACCGAAGAAGAGCTCAATAGCCCGAAAGTCCATATTGCCTATACCGACGGCCGCGACTTCCTAAAAAACACACAGGATAAATTCGATGTGGTCTTCGTCAACGCAGGCCTTCCCACTTCACTTGGCATCAACCGTTATTACACAAAAGAGTTTTTCCAGGAAGTAAAAAGTGCGCTGGCTGATGGAGGCATTGCGGTTTTTAAGACGTGGGGTTCGCTTGCCTATTTGACCAACGAGTTAAGGCGCATCAACGCCGTTGTCTTAAAGACCCTCTCCGGAGTATTTACCGATGTCCGCACTATCCCGGGCGATGGATTTAATATGTTCATCGCTTCAGGGGCCGGCCAGGATCTCAACCCGTATACCATGGCCATGAATCTAAAACAATATGGTATAGAAACGTATCTTATCAATCAGGGATATTTACAACTACGGCTGCAAAAGCCCTACCTGGACTGGTTCTTAAACAACATAGAGGATGAATTAAAAAAGACAGATGCAAATGAAGATCTGAAACCAACCGGGTTATACGAAGGCTTGAGCCTCTATTACGCTCAATTTTCTAAAAAGATCCCCAAGCTCTTTGGCGGTTTTAAGAAGATCGGGCCAAAGACCATTCTTTTAAACATCTTTATCTTCTTCTTTATCTGGCGCCTGGTCCTTTCGCGAAGCCGGACAAATCTATTAAGTTTTGATTTTACCATCCTGACCACCGGCCTCTATGGGATGGCTATCCAGTTAATAGCCCTTTTCCTCTTTCAGAGCCTTCTGGGATATCTGTTTGCGTGGCTTGCGGTCCTGACTACGAGTTTTATGGCAGGTACATCTCTGGGAGCGCTTTATGCCAACGGTAACATAAAGAAGTTCGGAGATATAAAAAAATTGGCGGCCATAGAAGCCGCCTTGCCGATCCTAACAACCATCCTTGCGTTAACTATTATCCTTATCTTTAAATACAACCTGCTGCCTACTGCGGCGGCCAAATGGCTTTTTTCCCTTATCAGCATCTGCGCCGGGCTTCTTGTGGGCTTGGAACTTCCTATCGTCTTTGAGCTAACGCTAAAAACAACTAACCCCTGGCGAAGGGAATCTTCCAAAATAGCCGGCCTCTATTACTGCCTTGACCTGACCGGCGCATGCGCCGGAGCCATCCTGACGCCGCTTATCCTGATCCCAAGCTGCGGCATTGTTACTACCATGCTCATACTCTTGTTCATCAAAATAACGAACGCCAGGTTTATCTTTTCGTTCTCCCAGCGGTGATCACTCTTCTTCAAGGAATTCCGTATAAGGCCTATCGATCAAGTCCTTAGGATTAAGCACACCTCCGGAGACTATGATCTTGATCGCCTCTTCTACGGTCATGTTAAGATAAATAACTTCTGCGCGCGGCACAAAAACAATAAAACCGCTCCACGGATTTGGCACCGAAGGAATAAGAATATTCAATAGCTCTTTGCCCGTCTTTTCCCTCATCTCATTATCAGATTGATTTGTCACAAAACCCAAAGAGTATATGCCTTTGCTGGGATATTCGACCAGAACAACCTTCTGGATCTCGCCTTCGGTTTTTCGGCCGAACAAAAAATGCGTTATCTGTTTTGCAGCCGGATATACTTTTTTTACCATCGGAAACTTGAGCCATAGATTTTCAAAATAATGCAGGAGCCTGCGGCCGATGAAATTGGTCGCAAAAAATCCTGTTACAAAGATAAGGATCAAAAAAACAAGCAGGCCCAAGCCAGGTATCCTGACATCGAAATATGCTATGGTCATGCGGCTGATATAACGGCCCAGGATATTATCGAAGAAACTGAATAGCGACACAAAAAGATATAACGTCGCAAGGACAGGCAAAACGATAAGCAGCCCCGTTAAAAAATATCTACTCTTCCTTTTTCCCATAATTTATCCTCCTTAATTGTTCAAAACGCTTCAAAGGAGTGCTCTAACGAAACCGAAACGTTAGGAGATCGTTTCTTAGACCTACTTATAAAAAGGCAGGAAGCTCAACATGAGCCACACGACAATTGTCGTCGACAAACCCACAACTAGGCCAATGCCGAACCAATCCATAAAACGCACGCGTACCTGCTCTTCTTTTTCCAAAATACCTATAGCTACAATATTTGCGGTAGAACCGATAAGCGTTATATTACCCCCAAGGCAGCCGCCAAAAAGCAATGCCCACCACAAAGCCTCTGTGCCAAACCCTAAGGCAAAGAAACTCTTGATGATAGGGATAAAAGTAACGACTATGATAACATTGTCTAGAACGCTTGAGCCTATGCTTGCCATCCACACAACAAGGCTCAAAAGCATTCCGTGGCTGTTACGCGCCAACTCAACAAGGCGCTCTGCGAAGACGTCGGTGGCTCCTGTAAACTTCAATGTCCCTGCCTGCGCGAACAATAACATGAAAAAAAGCAGCGTCCACCACTCCACGCCCTTCTCCACATATTCCCGCGCTTTCTGCCACTTCCATATCATGACAAACCCTGCAGCGATAAGCGGCATTATCAAAAGCATGGTATTGGGCACAAGGCCCAACATAGTTTCCATGCGATGGTGCAAAGCGATAAAAACCATGGTAATGCCGAAGATCGCAAGGCTTATGCGCAGCTGCCTCTCCATAGGTATTGTGATCAAACGGATGAGGATCTCGTTGGCGCCGAATTCCTTAATGTGTTTATCAAGGAGCTCGATGGGTTTTTTAAACCATGCCAATATGATAAACATGGTGACACCAAGCGCAACAACTGCCAAAGGCATTGCCTTGATAAGAAAATCTTCAAAACTTAATCCCGCCTTCGTCGCAATAAGTATGCCTATAGGGTTGCCCAATACAGTGGCAGCGCTGCCGATATTCGTCGCCAATACTGATATAATGACAAACGGCATGGGTTTGACCTCATAATAATCGCAGATCTCAAGGATAGCGGCAACCATAAAGACAATAGATGTCACCTCGTCCACGGCGCATGCCAAGAGAGCCGAGATCCCGATGATAAGGATCGTGAACTTGCGGCCTGTCAGGTGCTTTACCCGAAGTATCAGGCTCACGAGCCAGGCAAAAAACCCTGTATCTTTTAAGAGGCTCACGATTATCATCATGCCAGCCAAAAATAAGATCACCTCCAGGGTCGTGAGCCGCAGAAAATTCTCTAAGTCTATTGCCTTAGTGATCAAAAGAAGCGCTGTGCCAAGGAAAGCGAAGCTTAGGCGGAACTCCCAGAAAAAAAGAGTGCCCATGACAGAAGCTATGAATATGCCAAGAGAGAACGACTGGTGGTAATTCAGGCCTGCCAAATAACTGAAAAACCCGGATAAGACGGAGACTAAAACCAGAAGAATGGATTTAAAGACGGCTTTATTATTCATCCCTTGAGAATATTATCTAAGACATCCGAACGCGCGACTATCCCGACCATCACGTCATTTTTATCGACAACAGGGATACGCCGCACATTCTGCGTCAGCATGATATGGGCGACTTCATAAATACTGGCATCTTCCGATACCTTTACTACCTCGCGCCGCATCAATTCTGAAACCTTGTGTTCAGGAAGCCTCTCTACCTTACACTTGATAGTCTTAGGGCTATTCTCATAAACGAACTTGCCTACCTGGGCGAGATAACTTGGCAGGATATTCCTTAAAACATCTTTCTCCGTAAACATGCCAACGATCTTTCCGGAAGCATCGATAACAGGCAGGCCGCTGATCTTATTCGTAAAAAGCGCCTTGATACCATCCATAACCGGTGCTTCAGGCGAAATAGAATTAACCTTTCTTGTCATTATTTCAGAGATCTTCATAGACTTGTACCTCCAGATTGCTTTTCTTCCTTTGGCCGCGCTTTCCATCTTTTGTGTATCCAGCCCCACTCGTGAGGATATTTACGGATATACTGCTCTATAATATCAGTCAATTTCTGCACCATAGCCAGAACAGTACCTTCCTTGCCCAACCCTTCCTCAAAAAGCACTTCAGGCTCAATGACTATCTTATGATGCGGCCCGCGTACTCGATAGATAAACATAGGCACGATCGGCGCGCCTGTCCTTCGGGAAAAAATTATTGGCCCCGTGGCTGTCGCGGCCTTGGCCCCGAAAAAATCCACGAAAACACCGGCGGTGCCAAAATTCTGGTCAAGTTGGACGAACAAGACTTCGTTGTTCCTCAAGACCCGCAAAGAATCGTTAACGCACTGCTGCCGCGGCTGTGTATACACAGACCCGACCCGCATCATGTCGCGTTTTTTCTCAAAAAGCTGATCCAGGCCTTTATCCCTCATGTGACGCAGCATGGTATTGACTTTGTAGCCTTCCAAAGAGAGCCTGGAGAGAAGGAGTGGGAAACTTCCGAAATGCGCGCTGATCGCAACAACCCCCTTGCCTTTGGATAATGCCTTCTCTAAATTCTCTACCCCTTCGATCTCAACGAACCGCCGTATCCTCTCCGGGTAGCGCATAAACATAAAAAACTCTACGGCCGCACCGGACATAGTATTGAAACACTCACGGCATATACGCCTGATCTCTTTTGCCGGAGCCGCGGCGCCAAATGCCCGAGTAAGGCTTTCAATAGCGATGCCGCGGTGTTTGAAGGCGAGATGATAACCCAGAAAACCTATGACGTTGGCGAACCAATAAAGAAGTGATAACGGCACGACCCGAGCCCCGGCATCGCAGATACCGATAAGCGTGCGGCCAAACCCGTAGCTCAAAGCCCTAAATAATTTCTTTTTGTCCATGATTAAAATTTCCAATAACCAAGATACAATCACCAAATAGGTTATTGTTTCACGCTTTCAAATTTTATATTTTTATAATTTGTACCCTATTTTCCTCAAAAATTCCTTGCGCCAAGCTATGTCGCTATCGTCTTCTACGCCGGTAGGCTTTGCGCCGTCCACCACTCCGATAATACCCCTGCCCTGCGCCGTTTCTATGACAACTACCTCCAAAGGATTAGCTGTGGCGCAAAAGATCGAACAGACTTCAGGGACGTTTTTGATCGCGTTCAAAACATTTATAGGGTAAGTTCCGTCGAGTAGGACAAAAAACGTATGCCCTGCGCCGACATCCATGGCATTTTTTGCCGCTATCTTTTTTAAATTCTCGTCGGTTCCTTCCAGCCGGACCTTGCAGGCGCCGGATGACTCGCAAAAAGCAAGGCCGAACTTGATACCAGGCACGGAAGAAACAAGCGCCTCATACACATCCTCGACTGTCTTGATAAAATGAGTCTGGCCTATGATAATATTGGAACTCTCTGGCTTCTTGACACTTACTACATCTATCTTGTAACTCATTACCTGCCCTCGCTGGCCTTCATCTTCTTTTTCGCCCTATCGATCAATCTCTTTGCCGAATTCGTATATAGTTTTCGGCCGGAACTTTCAGCCTCTATCACAGACCCAAAAGACGCTACAGCCTCCTCGTATTCTTTGCGGCCATATTGCTCAACGCCTTTTAAGAATAACTCCTTATTTTGCATGACAACAGGAGTGCCTTCAACCTGCTCTATTTTTACCTTCTTGCTGTTCTTAGCCTTGCGTTTCTCTTCTTTTAAAGCGCGCTTCTCTTCCCTGCGCTTTGAAGCTGCCTCGATCTTGTCTTCTTTTGCCTTTTGCGCCGCGATGATACGCGCATTTTTTGCTGCTAGTTTCTGCGCCTTCTTTTCTTCTTTCAAAGCCTTCTTTCCGCCGGCAGCCGCCTCTTTTTTCGCAGGCTCTTGCGTCAAGGTTTCAGCCAGACTTTCGGCCTCCCGCGCCTCTGTTACTTTCGCTTCCTTAAGGCTCCGGCGCTCCTCGTTTATCTCCCGGCGCTTATCCAACATACCCTCGCGCTCGGCCTTCTTGGCCTGCCTTGCGCTCTTTTTATCCGATATCTCTTTCTCTCTCTGCTCTCTTGCCCTCTTTTTTTCTTCTATTTTTCTATCGCGGGCAAGCTGGCGCGATATCAAGATCTCACAACGCTCTTTGTAAAACGAAGCAAAATCATCGACAGGTTTTTTCTCCAATACTTTGGAAAATACCTCCAGGGCGCCATTATAATCGCGCTTCTTATATAGCCTCTTACCTTCATCATAAAGGCTACGTATTTCAGCGGCCTCGCTTTTTTTGGCCTCCACGCGTGTCTGGCCTTCTTTTTCACTTTTAACCTTCTCAAGATACTCCTTGGCCTCGTCGTGGTCGGACTCAAGGGAAAGCACCTTTTCAAAAGCAGCAATAGCCCTGTCATAGAGGCCGCGCTTATAGAACTTGACACCATTCTGGTAATGAAGTTCTACGACAACAGGGTCAGCCGCTTGTGCAGCTATCGCTCCCAGGCAGAGAAAAAACACAACAAAAAATATATATCTTGTTCTTGAGAAAAAATTCATCTTCTGCTCCTTTTTAGTCCATAGTCCATCGACTATAGACCATCGACCGTCCATTCTGCCTAAGGCAGAATGGACTTACACCACTCCACTAATTTTTCCGCATGCCCCGATAAAAAAATGGCTTCGGCGCGCGTAATAGGCCTGTCTTCATCATCGATCAATCGTTTAAGGTTAAGGATCGAGCGCATATGGTAAACGTTGGCATCCGTATCCGCACGCTTGACGTTGGCCAATAGTAACCTTGTTATATTTTCATGGCGCGGTTCGGCGCTCTCGACGCTATAAAAATATATGAGGACTGCATCACAATAGTTAATACTTGCATTTATGGCATTCAGGCCTGCTGCGTTCCAGCGGCTGGTACGAAGAGCCTCATTCATCTCTACATAATATTTCTCTGCCTTGTCCAATGTCTGGGGATACTGCGTCAGATCAACAGGCACTCCGGGCTGCTCGCTCGCCAGCTTCTCTTTCATGTTGCGCCATTTTTCTGTTTCGCGTTTTATCTTTTCCGACTGTTTGGATATCTTGGCCTGGGCCATATAATCCTGGCGCTCTTCCTCCAATAATTCTTCCTGCTCTTTTAACTGGCGTTCTTTAGCGCGGATCAGGTCATCGCGCTCTGACTTACGCTCCGCTTTCGCGCGCAAAAACTTCTCCACATCTTCCTGCTCGCGGATATCGCTTTTGATGTACGCCACTTCTTTTTCAAGATCGTCAAGATTGATGGCTTGTTGTTCGGTGCCGGAAAGTTTTTTCTTGCCTGGCTCGGCCGACGGCATGGCATCGCGGCAAAGCTTGATGTAGTATTGAGCAAATTTATCATTCGGATTTTTCTCAAGGACTGCGCGGAAAGCCTCCAGGGCCCGGCGATAATCGCCCTTCTCAAAATATGATTTCCCTAGAAAATAAAGGTCAAAGGCCTTTTGTTCCTTCCCAGGCTCCTGGCTTCCACCAATAACGTCCTGTCGGTACCGCTCCAAGGTCCTCACGCAGTCTGCCGAGTACTTCTGGGCATCCTTATAATAAGGATCGATATTTGTAACTGCCTGGAATTCCTGCAGCGCATCTTCGTAGCGTCCGGCCTCAAAATAAACTACTCCGCGATAATAACGCAGGCTCAATTCCTTGCGCTGGTCTTGCGACAATGCTGCAAAATTAGTCGCTCCCCAGCCCAGGAAACAACAAAAAACCGCCCAAAACACCGTATATTTTAACAATCGTCTCATCGTTTCTTTTTTGCTCCCAAGATCATTATCATAATAGCATAGAAAATACAGATGAAAGCAAAAACATCTCCGATTTTCGTATAAATGCTGCTCGAACCGGTCTTTGCCACCCACGCAGCCTGATAACCGGTGACGAATGTCGGCTTACCTGTGCTATCTTTTACAACTGCATAAGGCCTGCCCACATAGTCGATAAAACAAGAAATGCCTGTATTGGCTGCCCTTAAGACGTAAACCCTGTTTTCAACCGCGCGCAGGACAGATGCCTGCATATGCTGATAAGGGCTTGAAGTATCGCCAAACCACGCGTCATTCGTCATATTTACCAAAAAATCAGCCCCACGAAGGACAAAGCCCCTCGCAATATTGCTTAAGATATCCTCAAAGCATATTAAAACTCCGAATCGCATGCGCGGGCACTTTTCAGAGGCCAGAGAAAAAAGCGTGTAATCTTTCCCGGGAGAAAAATCCTCTATAGGCAAGATAGTTTCGATAAAAGGCAGGAATTTCCGCGCCGGTATATATTCTCCAAACGGCACCAGGTGCAGCTTATCATACATATCCAACACTTCCCCTGTAGGGCCAAATAATATCGCGCTGTTAAAATAATGCTGGCCTCTTATACTGATGGAACCGGCCAAAAAAGGCGTACCCATGCCACGGGCGAAATCCTGGAGATCTTTATTGTCAGAGTCAGGTTCGAAATATTCGGGATAAGATGTTTCCGGCCATACGATCAGGTCAGGCTCGTCTTTCATGTTCACGATTTCCGAAAGCAGCTGGTATTTTTTAAAAATTTTTCCCTGGAAGGCAGTTGCCCATTTGATCTCCTGGGGGATATTGCCCTGGACTATGGCAATTTTTGAAAAACAGCCTTTGCGCATACCTGTATTTTCATCGGATCCGACATACGGCGTTAAACCTACTATCCTATAGGCGCCATAGGCGAACCAGATAAAAACAACAAAAATAACAGCGGCGCGCTGGCGCAACGAAAGCGCCGCTCGCATGCGCATAGCGCGGAAAAATTCAAAGATGCAGATATTGACGAACACCACGACAAACGATACGCCATAGGCGCCCACAATATCAGCTGCCTGTATAGCTAAAAGATTTGAGGCCTGGCCCGTGCCCAGAAGCGCCCACGGCATACCTGTCAAAAAGTGTCCTCGGAAAAACTCCATTGCAACCCAAAGAGCAGGCGCGAGCGTGACACGCGCACCGAACGAGATCTTTTCTTTAATTAAGCTGTAAGCCATGCCAAAGAAGGCAACATAAAGCGCCAGGTAAACAGATAAGACTACCATGCCGGGGATGGTGACATGGATGAGCCAAAACATCGTCGTGATAAAAAATACTGCGCCGCAAAGAAGGGAAAGTATAAAAGCCTTGCCGGGCCTTGTGTTTCTAAGGGCGAAAAAGAGCGGCACAAGAGCCACCCAGGCGAGACACCAGACATTCGGCTTGGGAAATGATAACTGCAGCAATACGCCGCTGACGATAGCCAGAAAAAATGGATCTCTGAAAACTTTTCCTAAACTATTCATTGTTTGCATTTTTGTCCATAGTCCATTGACCATGGTCCATGGACTAAAATTTTCGGCGGTACAGCCGAAAATTTTACTGCCCGCAACACTTCTTATATTTCTTCCCGCTGCCGCAAGGGCACGGGTCGTTCCTGCCGACCTTGGGTCCTTCGCGCTTAACGGAGACAGCTTCTTCAGGCGGCGCCTGGATATCACCCTCCTCTGCGCCCTGCATCTCTGGGATCTGACGAGCCGCATCACGCGACAACCCGGTAAATTCCTTATGTTCGGTCTTCTGCGGCAAAGAACTGAAAACCCCTTTGAACGTCTTTTCTTCTACGAGCTGCATCCTGAAAACAAGTTCCACGACTTCCTGCCTGATACGCTGCATCATCTCCACGAACATCTGATAAGCTTCACGCTGATATTCTATTAAAGGGTCACGCGAGGCATATGCGCGCAGGCCTATGCCTTCCTTTAAATAATCCAAAGAATAAAGATGCTCTTTCCAGCGGCTGTCAATTACGTGGAGCATGACCATACGCTCTAAGCCGCGCATACGCTCAAGGCCTACGGACTTTGCCTTTTCATCATAAAAAGCCCTGACCCTAGTTAAAAGCTCTTCCCTGATCTCGCGGTCCGGCATGTTTATAAGTTTTTCTTTTTCAACAAATACAAGCGGGCCGAATTTTGCTTTTAGCCATCCTTCAAAACCAGCCCAGTTCCAATCCTCTGGAACGGTTTCTTTGGGAAGGTAGGAATCAACGGCTTCGTTTACTACCTCGTCTATCATTTCAAAAAGGATGCTTTCCAGATCCTCCCCTTCCAGGACCACGCGGCGTTCAGAATATATCACCTCACGCTGTTTGTTCATTACATCGTCGTATTCCAAAAGATGTTTGCGGATCTCGAAGTTATAGGCCTCGACCCTTTTCTGGGCAGTCTCAATCGAACGCGTGACCCATGGATGCTCGATGACCGTATCCTCTTCCAAACCAAGCTTATCCATAATACCTACGAGCCGGTCTGAACCGAAGAGGCGCATCAGGTCGTCTTCCAGGGAGACATAAAACCTTGACGATCCCGGATCGCCCTGGCGGCCGCTGCGGCCGCGGAGCTGATTATCTATGCGGCGGGCTTCGTGGCGTTCCGTGCCGATGACATGCAGTCCGCCTGCTTCAACGACTTTTTCGTGCTCTTTTTTTGCTTCGACTTTAAGCCTTTCTAAGGTCCTGGCATATTCCTCTTTGAATTCAGGCAAAGCTTGGTCTGTTTTCTGGGCGGCCATGATAGATTTAGCCATGAATTCAGGATTGCCGCCAAGAAGGATGTCTGTCCCGCGGCCAGCCATGTTGGTGGCAATGGTCACAGCCTTGTAACGGCCCGCCTGCGCGACAATAGACGCCTCCATCTCATGATATTTGGCATTCAAAACGTTATGCGTAACACCTATTTTCTTAAGCATGGAGCTCAAGAGCTCTGATTTTTCTATGGAGATTGTCCCGACGAGCACCGGGCGGCCTTTTTCATAACATTGTTTGATATCTTCGATGACGGCGTTATATTTCCCCTTCCTTGATTTATAGACGGCATCCGCGGAGTTCAGGCGGTTCATCGGCCTGTTGGTCGGTATGACGACTACGTCAAGTTTATAGATCTGCTTGAATTCGTTAGCTTCGGTAAAAGCCGTACCGGTCATGCCGGCCAGCTTTTGGTAGAGCCTGAAATAATTCTGCAGTGTGATGGTAGCCAGGGTCTGGTTCTCGCGCTCTATGCGCAAGTCCTCTTTTGCCTCAACCGCCTGATGCATGCCGTCAGACCACCTGCGGCCCGGCATAAGCCTGCCGGTAAACTCATCTACGATTATGACCTTGCCGTCCTTGACCACATAATCCACATCGCGCTCAAAGAGGTCGTAAGCCTTTATCGCCTGTATGATGTGGTGCGCCCACTCGCCGGAGAGGTCGTCGTAAATATTGGTAACGCCTATCAATTGCTCGCACTTGGCAATGCCTTCTTCGGTCAGGCTCACCGTATGGTTCTTCTCGTCTACCACGGCGTCAAAACCGACTGACAAGTCTTCGCCTTTGAACTTTGCCTCGATCTCGTCTTTTTCCAATATCAGGCGGCGCTTGAGCTTCGGGATGACGCGGTTTATCGTATAATACTTCTCGACGGAATCATCCGTAGGCCCGGATATGATAAGAGGCGTCCGCGCCTCATCTATTAATATGGAATCCACCTCGTCGACTATCGAATAATACAAGTCGCGCTGGACCATCTGTTGCTTGTCAACTACCATGTTGTCGCGCAGGTAATCAAAGCCGAACTCGTTATTCGTGCCGTAAGTGATATCACAGTCATAGGCGTGCTTCTTATCGGCAAACTCCATGTCGTGCTGTATCACTCCGACGGACAACCCAAGGAACTCATAAATAGGCCCCATCCACTCGCGGTCCCTTTTGGCAAGGTAATCATTTACCGTGACCACATGGACCCCGCGGCCCATGAGCGCATTTAAATATACCGGTAACGTCGCAACTAACGTCTTTCCTTCGCCGGTGGCCATTTCAGCGATCCCCCCGCGATGAAGGACCATGCCGCCGATCAACTGCACGTCAAAATGGCGCAGGCCTATGGTGCGCTTTGACACCTCGCGAACCACGGCAAAGGCTTCGGGCAGGATCTCCTCCAATATTGCGGCCTCGATCCGTTTCTTATCATCACCCTCTGCATCGGCGTACCCTTCGTTTTTGAGGCGAACTTGTATTTTTTCCCTGAAGGCCGCGGTCTTAGAACTAAGGGCTTGATCGCTTAAAGCAGAGATCTCTGGTTCCAACTTATTTATGGAATCAACGAAAGGCCCCATATTCTTCAAGACGCGCTCGTTCTGCGTACCCAATATCTTTGAAAGTATAAAATTAATCATGTTTTCTTTCTTGTTTTCGCCATCCGAAGGTAAGCTTCGATGAAGCCGTCTATTTTGCCGTCAAGCGTGCCGTTGGCATCGCCTGTCTCGAATTCCGTGCGGTGATCCTTAACCATATTATACGGGTGAAGGACATATGAGCGGATCTGTGAACCCCACTCTATCCTCTGTTTCTTATCATAGTCAGCCGAAACTTTATCTTCCTGCTTCCGGCGCTCTAATTCGTAAAGCCTGGATTTCAGTATGCCCATTGCGACCATTTTATTCTGATGCTGGGAACGCTCGTTCTGGCATTGGACGACGATGCCGGTCGGGATATGCGTTATACGAACAGCAGAATCCGTTGTATTTACGTGCTGGCCGCCTTTGCCTCCGGCGCGAAATAGATCTAACGATATCTCTTCGGGTTTTATCTCGATATCAATATCCTGCTCGACCTCGGGGATAACATCCACCGAAGCAAAAGACGTATGTCGGCGCTTATTAGCATCAAATGGCGAGATCCTCACCAGGCGGTGCACGCCTACTTCGGCTACAAGATAACCATAGGCATAATCACCCTTGATAATGATGGTCACGTTTTTAATGCCCGCCTCTTCCCCGGGCAGGATGTCTGTAATAGTGACATCGAAACCTTGCGCCTGCGCCCAACGTGTATACATCCGAAGCAGCATCGATGCCCAATCACAGGACTCGGTCCCGCCTGCGCCTGCATTGATGCTCAATATCGCGCTGTTCTTGTCAAACTCGCCGGAAAAAAGCGTATAGAACTCCAGCCTTTCAAGGTCCTGGCTCAACTTCGCAAGGTCAGAAGCTATCGTAGAAAGGAATTCAACGCTCTCGCCCTCGGAGATCTGGAAAAACTCCTTTATTTCCTTTATCCGGGCCTCATGCCTGTGCCATGGCTCCGCGATATTTTTTAAGGATTTGAGTTTCTGAACAACCTGGTTGGCAGCCAGGGCATCCTGCCAAAACTCCTGGCTCGTCATCTGCGCCTGCAGAGTTTCTATCTGGCGGTCTTTAGTATCGATGTCAAAGATACCCCCGGAGTCGTTCCAAGGCACCGCTGACTTCTTCTATCTTTTTTGCTATTTCTTCTCGCACGATTGCCCTCTATTCTAAACCATAAGTTGCGCTACATCAACCTCTTAATACCTTTGATCTCAAGCTCAAGGTCATCCTTGCTATCGGCATATTTGTAAGCCTCTTCGGCTGTTATCTTATTTTCCCGAACAAGCCTGGACAGGCACTGTTTAAAACTCTCCATCCCGAACATCGCGCCTTCTTCTAAAAAGCGCGAGATATCCGCCAAAGCGCCTTCGCGAATAAGGCGGCTGATGGTAGGCGTAAGTGTCATGGTCTCGACCGCAGGCACGCGGCCTGAACCGTCGCTAGTAGGCACGAGCCGTAACGAGATAACTCCTTTTAGCAAAAACGACAACTGCATCCTGATTTCGCCGTGCTGGTGTGGAGGAAAGAAATTAATGATCCTCTGCACGGTCTGGGCCGAATTAACTGTATGGATAGTGCTTAAAACCAAGATGCCCATCTCTGCGGCGACCAAAGCCGCAAGCATCGTATCTAGGTCACGTATAGTGCCGATGAATATAACATCAGGGCTCTGGAGGGTGACCTGTTTTAATGCCACTACATAGGAAGAAACATCAATGCCAAGTTCCCTTTGGTTGATAACGCTCTTTTTATCCTTAAACGTAAACTCAATCGGGTCTTCAACGGTCAAAATATGGCGCGCGACATTATTGTTCATGTACTCGATCATGCTGGCAATCGTCGTAGATTTTCCGTTTCCGGCCGGGCCGGTCAAGAGTATCAATCCGCGGCGCTCCTGGGAAAGCGTCTTTAAAACACTTTCGGGAAGATTGAGCGCCTTAAAATCAGGAATATTCTCCTTGATTCGGCGCATGACGATAGACGGCACGCCGCGCTGGCAAAAAACGCTTACCCTGAAACGGTCCAGGCCTTCCACGTTAATTGCAAAGTCCGTGTCAAAAGAACTCTGGAACATCTTTTTGTGCACCGGGTCCGCTATATCGTCGATCACTTTTTCCAAGTCCTTTGCCCCCAAGACAGGAAAATCCTGCATAGGCACGAGGCCCCCGTAGACTCGCAGATAAGGCACATTTTCGACTTTTAAAAATAAGTCCGAAGCGTCCCGTTCGCACATCACACGTAATACATCTTTAATATTCATAGTAGACTCCTGTTTTAAATTAATGTAAAATCCGAAATCAGAATATCAAAATTCGAAACAAATCCGAATTTTCAAATATCTAAATAAACAAATTCCTGTCATTTGAATTTTTGACATTTGAGCATTGTTTCGGATTTCGTGCTTCGTATTGAGAAAATTTCAATAATTTTTCCTGCTTGAGCAACTTTCTCTTGCTACACACTCCTCCACTGTAGCCCCCGAGCGACCCGTCGGATGCCACAACGCGGTGGCACGGCACATAAGGCGCATATGGGTTTTTGTTGAGCGCGTTGCCTACGGCCCTCGCACTCCCGGGCGAACCCATCTGCATCGCTACCCACTTATAGCTGCGTGTTGCGCCCGGCGGTATCGTCATAACAGCCCCATAGACGGCTTTTTCGAATGGGGTCAATTTAGGATTTTTCAAAGGCATCTTTCGTCCGCAGCAAGCGATGGTACTTAAGCGCAAAACGGTGCGCCTCATCCCTGGCGCGCTGTATGAGCCGAAGCATAACGGAATCCCGGCCTAATTTGACCGGTAGTTTTTGGTAAACAGTATAAATCAAATCTTGGCTTTTGGCGATAGCAATAATAGGAATATCGGCTTTGAGCTCTTTTAAGACGCTTTGGGCCGCATCCAGGTGGCCTTTGCCGCCGTCTATGACAATGAGGTCCGGAAAAGGCGCGGATCCAACAAGCAGGCGCTCGTAACGCCTGCGCACTACCTCCCGCATCATGGCATAATCGTCGATGCCGGACACCTTGCGTATTTTAAAACGCCGGTAATTATCTTTATCAGGTTTACCCTTGCAAAAAGATACCATCGAACCTACTGCCTGCTTCCCTGAAATGTTTGAGATATCAAAAGTCTCTACCCGCACAGGCTCTTTCTTTAATCCCAACCGCTTTAGATCGGGATCGATCGCAATGACTTTTCTATCATCTATTTTCTTCAATGAGACAAAGACGCTCAAGGCCTCCAACCGGTCGCGCACACGGGCAGCCTCTTCAAAACGCTCCTCTTTAACAAGCGCGCGCATAGCACGCGACATCTCCTCGATAAGGTCGCTGTCTTTTTTCGTAAGAAAATCTTCCAGGCCGCGTATGATCTTTAAATATCTTTTGCGCGAGATCTTCCCCTGACACGGCCCTGGGCACAACTCCAGATGGTAATGCAGGCAGGTTTTTTTAGGAAAACGACGGCATGAGCAAAAAGGGAAGCCCTTTCTTAAAATAGCCAGGGCGCGACGCAGAAGCTTGGCGCTTATGTATGGGCCGAAATAATCGGCGTCTTCGTCATCTTTGCCGCAGGAGGCGGCACACACCTCGCCCTTAAGAGGAGTGACGAGTGTCTGCTTTCTGCAGTACCGGCCCATTCCGCCCCCGAAAGGGGCGCACTTGGCAGTCCTTTTGGCCAAGGTGCGATTGGGCCGGGTGTCCCTGCGGCCAATGAAGACGCGCGGAAACTCTTCGCGCGTGACCTTGATATACGGAAAACTCTTATCGTCTTTTAACGAGATATTAAAGCGCGGCTTATACTGCTTTACCAGGCGGTCTTCTAAGATCAGCGCATCATATTCCGAAGGTGTTTCGATATACTCTACCTTATCGACACTGGCCATCATGACCTGCGTCTTGATCGAAGCCAGTGACTTTAAAAAATAACTGGCCACTCTTTTTTTAAGCGACAGGGCCTTTCCGACATAGATGACCTCGCCAGACTTATCCTTCATGAGATAAACGCCAGGCGAACCGGGGAACCGGCCTATTTCTTCTTTCTTAACCAACGGAACAGCTCCTTTAACTCGGAAACCCTCCACCACCACAAAATAAGGAAATATACCGATGCCGCCGATATCACAAGGCAAAACATTCCTAAAATATCAGAGAGATCGGCAAACCAACGCGACCAAGCGTGCCAAGAGACTACGCCCATAATAATAGACGCGCCGCACGCCTTAAAAACTAATTTTCGCAGTTCCGGCGTAAAACAAAAACCTATCCTTGCCTTCATCGCCCTAAAGAGGATAAAAAAATTCAGGTTTGCGGAGATCGAGCTTGCTAAAGCAAGGCCCGGTAGCCCGAACTTAAAAACAAATACAAAAATGGAATTTAAAATAATATTTGTCATAAGAGCGATGCTTGAGGTCTTAACCGGCGTAAGCGTATCCTGCATGGCATAAAAACCCGTGGAAAAAAAACGCACGCCTACGTAACCTATCAGCCCAAGGCTATAAAAAAATACAGCCCTTGCGGTGATAACACTTGAATATGCATCAAACCGGCCGCGCTCGTAGATAGCCCGGACCAAAGGCAAAGCAAATATCAAGATCCCAGTCATTAGAGGCAATATACATAAAAAAACGGTCTTAAAAGAAAAGTTGAGCGTAGCCTTGAATTTCTCCAGGTCTTTTTGAGCCGAATGCGACGACATCGCCGGCAGGGCCGCGTTGGAAAGCGCTACTCCAAACACGGAAAACGGGAACTGGATGATCCGATTGGCGTAGTAGATAGCCGCGATAGCGCCGTCTCCGACGAAAAAGGTCAACGACGCAAAGATCGTATCGATAAAAATATTCAGCTGATAAATACTGCCGCCTAAAAGCCTGGGCAGGATAAGCCTGCCTACTTTACGGATCGCCTCGTGCTTTAGCGGCTTCTCATAAAAACCTCCGGCTTTAAAATCCACACCGAGCCGCGAAAGGAACGGATATTGCATGGCGGCCTGCGCAACACCGGCCAAAAGGACAGCCGCGCCCAACGAGTATATAGAACCCCATCCTTCGTGCATGCCCATGATCCAGATGGCAATGATCAGGACAATATTAAAAACCGTAGAGGAAGATGCCGGGACTGCAAAAGACTTAAAAGCATTAGAGACCGATGCCAGGTAAGCGCTTAAGGTCACAAGTATCAAATAGGGGAACAAAAAACGCGTAAGGTCTACGGTCAGCCTAAATTTTGCGGGGTCTTGGGAGAAGCCCGGGGCGATAATGCGTATTAAAGGCGAGGCAAAAACAACACCAAGGCACACTATGATAAGCGATACAGCCATGACAAGTATCAAAAGGCTGTTCACCAGCTTTAAAAAATCTTGCCTGGGTTTACGCTCCAGGTATTCGCAAAAAACAGGGACAAAAGCAGCGTTACCTGCGCCTTCCCCTATCACCTCTCGCAACATGTTCGGGATCTTGAATGCGACAAAAAAGGCCTGTGCCACCAAACCTGTGCCGAACACATTGGCTAAAAGCACATCTCTTAAAAATCCAGTGATGCGCGAAATAACGGTAAATACGCTTAATACGCCAGCCGATTTGAAAATTGCTTTATGCTCGCTCATTTTTATAGATTGACAACTTTTCCTTTATATGTTATAAAATCCTCTCAAACAAACAAGGAGTTAGATACCATGCCACAAAGAAAATGCGCACAAAAGAGATTGCGGGTCGACAAGACCAAGGCACTTCACAACTTACAGCTGAAATCTGACCTTAAAAAAGAGATTAAAGGGCTACGCAGCCTGATCGCTCAAGGCAAGTTAGACGAAGCTAAAGAAAAGATCAAAGTCGCCTTCGCCAAGCTTGACAGGGCTGCAGCTAAAGGTATTATCCACAAGAATACCGCTGCAAGACGCAAATCCACCCTGTCTCTTAAGCTAAGTAAGAAAGCTTAACTACCAGCGCTTCCAATATAAGTGTCTGACGGGCTAAGCCTGAAGAAGAAGATTTCAGGCGCTTATCAGCATCTAGGATCAATTTCAGCCCTTTTCCGTAAGCATCGTCGGAAAGGCGCCTGTCGCCATAAGAGCGCTCCCACTGCCAAAATACAGCCCCAAGGATCTTTTCCGCTTTATCGCGATACCTCAAAAGAACCGACAATATCTTTAAAGCCGATTCCGGATGGCGGCTCATTATGGCACGCCCCAGATCAAAAGCGGATGCCGCCTCTTCATCCTTAAAACGTACAATATGGGCTCCAAGCTTTTTAAAACCGTCCACCAGGTTTTCCGTTCCTTTAGCCTGCGGGATATCCAGGACAACAACGGTATCAGAGGTTTTTTTAAGCTTTTCCATAAGGCCAGCACTTTGGGACCGGCTTAACTTATGAGCCATCTTAATGACGAGCAGCCGCTTTTTTGCACCCGATGTCGGCAGACAGAAAAGCACGTCGTCAATAGCAGCCAAGGTCAGCTGTTTTTCATCCGCGTACAAGAGTGTATAGTTCAGGTCTTTGAGTTCCGGAGGGAAAAATTTTTTCTGCAGGCTATCAATACGGTTTTGTTTCTGGTCCTCATCAGTCCCTAAAAATAAAAAAATGCGGGGTTCTACCATGCCTCAACGGTGGTCTCCACTATCCTGCGGGCGAGGTCACGGGTTGCATCGGCAACAGCCTGCTCTTCGCTCTTGACAAACTGCCCTGTTGTAAAATAGCTGGCATCGCCGGCGAAATCCTTATATTCCCACTTGGTTTTTCCGGTCTTGGCATCCACCAAAGAAATATTGACAAAAATTGTTACGCGGTATTCTTCGGGGGTATCGGCCGTAGAATTCCTCAAAGTTTGACGGCTGTAATTGACGAGCTCGCCTTTCAATATAAGATCTGCATCCCCCTCCTTGGCGATCTTTAAATTTCCGTCAAAGATAAAGCGGTCAACGACAGCGTTAGTGATCTTGTTTTCCAACAACGGGAAATAAGTCTTGAATTTCCGGCCTTCGCTGAATTCAGAAGTCGTATCCACCTTATTTACAAAAGGCCCGATATAGATGGTCTTATAACCGGTCTTCGACACAAAGGCATGCGTTGTATAACCGCAGCCGGCCAAAAACGCCAGAACAACCGCCAAGCCTAAAAATCTAAATTTTTTCACTTTTGTTTCCTTTCCATATCCTGCATCCTCCCCAAAGCTTTTTGAGCCCAGGTGCTCTTCGGAAAATTCTTCATCACATAATTATAGTAGATCTTTGCGCTATCATAAGCCTTTTGCTTCTCATAAAACCGGCCTATCTCAAAATTCGACTGCGCCTCTTTGCCTTTTAATTCATCAAGCCGCACATCGGCTTCTTTAGAAAGCTCGGCTTCCGGGTGGACTTCCAAGAACTGTTTAAACTTATCCTGGGCTTCCTGGGTCAGGGTCTGGTCATAAGACGAATCCAGGGAAGATTTAGCGGCGCACAAAGCTATCTGGAACTTAGCCGGCTCTGCCCATTCGCTCTCCGGATAACTATCCAGCACCTTCTGGAACTCATCGTTGGCTTCGGTAAAATACCCCTTGGCCTTTAAAGTCAATCCTATCTTGTACTGGCTGGCAGCCGCATACTTGCCGTACGGCGCATTCTCGATAATTTTCCTGAAGATGTCTATCGCTGTATTTTCAGCGGTAAAATCTATGCCGGCGACCCTCTTTTTGAAATCCAAAAGTTTCTGTGCAACAATATATTCCCTCTGCAGTACATCGCCGGTGCGCTGGCTAAAAGGATACTTGTCGATTATCTTCTGATATGCCAGGTAGGCCTCATAATGCTTACCAAGCTCTTCCAAACACAGGCCCATATAATATTGAGCCTCGGGCGCTTCCAAAGCGTCAGAATAGTATTTAACCAGCTTCTTGAATTCATTCAGCGCTGTTGTATAGTCCTTGGCATCATAATAACTTTTGGCAAATTGGAGCTGCTCCTGCGGGCTCTCTTTGGGGGCAAACTTAGGGTTAGTCCAGCGCTTCGATTCAGGCGTCCAAATCCAATAAGCGTAAGCACTTTGGGACAAAAATAGGGCCAAAAGAATGGCGAGGAAGAACTTCTTTTTCATAATTGTTATAATGTACCATAGGGTATATGGTTTGTCAATCAGAGGAGTTCCTCTTACCTAAAACCATCCTTTTGTCTTTACGCATATCTTTACCAGCATCAGCATAACAGGGACCTCTATCAATACCCCTACTACTGTTGCCAGGGAAGCGCCGGAAGATAATCCAAAAAGCATAGTTGATGTGGCAATAGCGACCTCAAAATGGTTGCTTGCCCCAACAAGGGCAGATGGCGCCGCATCTCTATAGGGCAATTTGAGCCATTTTGCCAATCCGTACGATATGGCAAAGATCAAACACGTCTGGATAAAAAGTGGGATGGCTATCAAAAGAATGATCTGCGGCTGGTCAATTATCAGCTCCCCCTTAAAAGAAAATAAAAGAACAAGCGTGATCAACAGGGCGCCTATTGAAACCGGCGTCAAATAATGCAGGAATTTTTCTTCAAACCACTTGAATCCTTTCTTGGAAATAAGTGATTTCCTTGAGTGGTACCCCAAAAACAAAGGCAAACCCACATATATAACAACCGATAAGACGATCGTCTGCCACGGTATCGGCATTTTATTTACGCCTAGCAACCACCCTCCCAAGGGAGCGTAAAGAAAAAGCATGGTCAATGAATTGATCGCCACCATGACCAATGTATGGCCGTCATTGCCGCGAGCCAGGTGCCCCCATATGAGGACCATAGCAGTACAAGGCGCTATGCCTAAAAGGATACAGCCGGCGATATAAGACCTGAACAGTTCTACCTGGCCTCCACCTTTGACAATTTCTACCCCCGGAAGCCATCCTCTAAATAAAACCCCCAAAAAGAAAGTGGCAATAGCCAGCATGGTAAACGGCTTGATACACCAGTTAACGAATAGTGTCAAAATAACCGGCTTTGGAGCCCTGCCAGCCTTTATAACTTCGGCAAAATCGATCTTCACCATGATTGGATACATCATAAAGAAAAGGCATATGGCGATTGGTATCGATACCTGATAAACAGAAAACTTATCCAACATTATCGCCGCTTGAGGGAACAATTTACCAAGCAATATCCCCAACCCGATGCAGGCGACGACCCATGCCGTCAGGTATCTTTCAAAAAAACTCAATCTTCTTTCTTCATGAAAAACGTGTTCCACAGACATCCTCCATTGTTTATTTTCTACAGCACAGTTTAGCGCGGTTAACCTTCCGGAGCTTTTTCCTATCGCTTATTATCATCGGGTCATCTACAAGGCAGTTATGTATATTGGCTAAAAGCGCCTTTCCATAAAAGCCATCCGGTTTATTTAAAAAATAATCCGTCCAGAGGCCTTCCTGTTGGTCGCCGATGAGGCCTGCGGACTTAAGTTTCTTCAGGTGCCGTGATACGCTTGGCTGTGATATCCCCAAAATATATGCCAATTCACATACACACATCTTTCTGGCGCGTAAGAGCAAAATAATCCTTATCCTGTTCTTATCCGCCAATACCTTTAACAATTTTATAAGCTTCTTCATCCGCGCCTCCTGAAATTATATAGCCAAATGGCTATATAATTATAGCCCCTAACCGCCGCTTGTCAATATCAACCACACGCTTTTGTCGCTTCCGGCATTTCTCTTGTTTCATGTATATTATTCACGGTGCTGGTCCCTGCCGCACACGGTATTTTTTGCCTGCCTGTAGGCAGGAAAATTCAGTTTGCGTATAGGGGCTTGGATTGCTCATACATAAGCGAAAAGGGTGATCTCGTTGTCAACCCTACGTCTGCTAACAGAAACTTGCATCGCGAAACTAGCTAAAATATAGACTATCGGCTGTTTTTCCTATACAATACGGCCATGCTAAAGATCGGAAAACTCCAACTTCCCTCAAATGTCCTGGTAGCCCCGCTGGCCGGCGTCAGCGACTCCGCGTATAGGCTCATCTGCCGCGAGTTCGGCGCCAGCTTTACATTCATTGAAATGATCAATGCGCGCGCCCTTTCCCATAAAAACAAGGTAACAAAAAAGATGCTGGCCACAGACCCAAAAGACAGGCCCATCGGCGTGCAACTATTGGGCTGTGAAACGCCTTATGTCGAGCGCGCTATCGACGTACTTGAAAAATATGATTTTGACCTTCTAGATTTCAATGCCGCCTGCCCGGTCAAAAAAGTCTGCCGCAGAGGCGAAGGCGCGGCACTGATGAAAGAGCCGGAAAAACTGCAAGAGATCTTAAAAGCTATCGTCTCAAAATGGAAAAAACCCGTAACCATTAAAATACGCAGCGGTTGGGATGAAAATACAAAGAATGCCGTCACGATAAGCCGGATAGCCCAAGACTGCGGCATCCAAGCCATCTTCGTGCATGGCCGGGACCGAAAACAATTTTACAAAGGGGCTGTGGATTACAAGATCATAGCGGACGTCAAAAAAAGCGTCTCTATCCCTGTTATCGCCAGCGGCGACATTTTTTCCGCGCAGCACGCAAAAAAAATGTTTGACGAGACAGGCTGCGACGGGATATTGATAGCCCGCGGCGGTCTTGGCAACCCATGGATCTTTAAAGAAGTATCGACCTATTTTGAAAATGGCCGCATCCCGGAGGCGCCGAACACAGATGAGATAATCAATACCCTCCTGCATCACTTAGAGCTGTCTATAGCCGAACACGGCGAAAAAAAAGCCGTACCTATCATGCGTAAATTCGTCGGATGGTATTTTAAAGGCCGGCGTTTTGTAAGGCCGCTGCGCCAGAGTATCAATCCCGTAAAGACAAAGAAAGAATTCACAGATGTCATTGAAGCGTTGCGGGGCACCTGAAAATATGCTATTCTTGCTTTCAGGAGACGTACATGTTTAAAAAGATACGGACAAGCTTATTTTTTATTCTTTTCCTTTCCTTCTGCGCCACTTACTCTTACGCAGATAAGTTCGGCAGCACATTGTCCACCGATTATATTTCGCAGGACACAGATCAAAGACTAAAAAATATACCTGTGCAAACCCCTGCTATCCCCAAAACACCGGCTATACAACAAACCACCGTATCTATGCCCGCTGTTTTAGAAACACAGCCTATTGAAAATCCTGTGTTCAACCCAGTCACATCAATACCAAAAACCCCTTCCATAAGCGGCGCGAGCCAGGCGATCTCTTTACCAAGCGCAACGGACTTAAGGAAAGTAGAAATTACGGTGCCGGAATATGAAAAGAAATTCCAGGAAATGATGCAAGCCAAAGAAGAACAAGCTCATAAAAAGAAAAAGACCCTCTTCGAGTCTATCTTAGAAGAACTAACGCGCTACGGAATGCTTATCACACTTTTGCTTGTTCTCGTGGTGATCTTTTACGCCCTGCGAAAGGAAAAAGCCCCTCCTGCCCCTCCTGCCTCAACAAAGCCGCAAGACATTCAACCCAGAAAAAAGACGATCTGGGACGACGACTTTTGAGCACTACAGTTTCCGCCGAAGGCGGAGATTCAGCGAAATCCCGCGAACTAAAGTAAAATTTTAAAATAAAATTTTACTGCGTTTACGAAGCGGAATTAACTTTCTTTCTTTGCGCCAAAGGTCTTTATTGCACTGTGGTATCCCTGTTTGCCGACGAAGTTTTTTGCCGTCTGTCATTCGACTTCGCTCGGGATCCTTCGAGGGATCCTGAGTTTAGCGAAGGACTTCGGTTTGCAGTAATTAAACCGAGGTCCGACCTCGGCCCCGATTGTCGAGGTCGGACCTCGAGCACAAGACCTCGAGCACAAGGGCGTGTCGCTACAGCCAAAATGCAATCCCCTGCCTGCCGGCAGGCAGGAAATTCCAGTTTGCGAACAGGGACATTGTGTTGCGATCGTACAACTAGTTATGAATTTCTATTGAGAAGGTAATTGGTGAGGACTTTTCTGTGGTCAAAAGCCAGGGGGATGTTGCGCCAGGCGCCCGGGGCAAAGACTTCGGCTTCCTGCGCATCGGATGCAGCATGCGGAGTCCCATTTGCCTGACAGACAAAAACAGTCGTTATAGTGTGAAAACGCGGGTCACGTCCGGGTTTTGAATAAGTCTGCATCTGCTTCAAATTCTTCACGCGAAGGCCGGTCTCTTCAAAAGCTTCGCGGGCTGCGGCCTCTTCCAAACTCTCCCCGTAATCAACAAAACCTCCCGGGATAGCCCAGCCGAACGGAGGATTACTGCGCTTGATCAAAACTATTCCCTTATTGGCCTCGATGATTGTATCCACCGTAACAAACGGCCCCTGTGTCAGAACTTCAAGAAGATGCGTAAGATAGCCGCGGATAGTTTTGTCAAAGATCTGAAAAGTCCTTTCGCAGGATAAAACAATGTCTATTTCTTTTAAAGTAGTTTTGTCTTCCTTTATATGACGATATATCTCCTGGGCCATTATTTTAGCCGTGGCAATTGGTGGAAAAACAATGGCAGCTTCATCTGATACAAAAAATATGATCCTTTTTTTACAAGTTCTTTTGGCCTTCTTCAAAGCCGCTAAACATACGTCCCTGACATTTCTTTCGTTTGAATAAATATCCATCCTACCAAGCATGGCTTTGTCCAAAACAACAGCACCCGGGCTTTTCTTGCCTTTGACGATCTTTACCGCAACACCTTTGATATTCATGGCTCTCTTATTTATTTGTTAGTTTTTTCTCGCCCTTATGCCCTTTGTCTATTATGATCGGCTTTTTAGCTATCTTTCGCGCTAACGCAAGCGCCTCGGTTTTAGTCTTGATCGAGCCTTCGACCTGCGCCTCTTCCACCGCATCTAAAATGACCGAAAAAACAGGGCCGGGCTTCAGTTTGCATTTCTTGATAAGGTCAGCGCCATCGATAAGCCTGCAGAAAGGCTCTTCTTTTGCTATCTCAAAATATTTTTCTAAAAGCCCAAAGGAAACCTTCTCGTGTTTTTTACGGCTCTCCGGGGTGGCAAGAGGCCCGCGTGTAGCCCGCTGGTCGGCGATAGAAACAAGAAGTACGCTGGCCGCTTCATCCTCCGTATCGCGGAAAAAACGGTGGATAGCGCGTTTGGTAAGGACTGCGTTATCAGCCAAGTACCCCGGCCTTAAATGCCAGAAGATGATCGTGTCTAACGTAAACCTCTCCCTCGTAGAAAGCCTTAGCTTCTCCGAAACAGAATCACAGATGATACGTCCGATGCGCTCGTGGCCGTGGAACATCGTCTTGCCGGCCTTGACTTCGAACGCCTTGGGTTTGCCGATATCGTGCAAGAGCGCAGCCAGTTTTATCAATTGCCTGCGCTTTCTATCGGATGCCATCGTTTCATTCAGATAATTTCCGAGGTCCTGGTTTTTGGCAAGATGCCCGAGCAGCTCTTCGAGCTTTTTTACTGTCTCCATGGAATGCCCCCATACATCCAAGTGGTGATAGCCACCCTGCGCTACATTATGCATGACAGTAACCTGTGGAATGACCAATTCCAGGACCTTATACTTATCCAAAAGGGATATGTAATGCCAGGCGTTGGGGACCTCGAGGATCTTGAACAACTCGTCTCTCATCCTTTCGCCCGCAACGCCTTTTAAGGAGTCTTTCTTTTTTTCGATCAGGCGCATGGTGTGCGGTTCGATCTTAAAACCAAAGATAGCGGCCAAAGAAAAAGCCCGCAGGATCCTTAACGGGTCTTCGTCAAAAGAGCTGTCGTCTACTACGCGTATGACTTGCTTTGCAATATCGCGACTGGCGCCGTAGAGGTCCAGGACCTTTGCGCCTTCTATCGGCAGCGAGGCCGCCAGCGTATTTATGGTAAAATCCCTTTTTAAAAGGTCGCCCTTGAGATCCTTGTCCCTGAAATCAACAAAGTCAAAAGTGATCACCTTCTTGGCCGCGGTATCCTTATAAATGACGCGGCTGCAGCCATGCTCTTTATCCAGGACAACAAAACCGGCCTTTAGTCCGCGCGCCAGGCGCCTGCCGAAATCTATGGCCCCGCTCGATACAGAAAAATCCAGGTCAAGGGTTTGTTTGACGCGCCCTAAAAACAGGTCCCTGATAAAACCTCCCACTAAATAGATCTCTTTTTTTTCTTTTTTGGCTTGGGAGACGATCGCCTGGAAAGGCTTTAACTGAAAAACCGGATGGTTTAGCTGGGTCATATTGGGTATTCCCGCATTACTCTCCCTGGTGGAGGGCCTCGGCGCGTTTTAAAACCTCATCTTCAACGAAAATAGGCGCCTTTACGCGCACCGCCAGGGCGATCGAGTCGGAAGGACGCGCGTCAATGATCTTTTCTTTGCCGTTGCCTTTGGGATGCAGGACGATCTTGGCATGGAATGTCGAGTCTTGGAGCCTGTCGATAATGATCTTTTCAACTTCAGCGTCCAGGGAATTAATGACATCATGCAAAAGGTCGTGTGTCAAAGGCCGCGGCGGCACAACTCCGCTTATCTTCATCTTGATGGCATTGGCCTCCAAAAATCCTATTATGATCGGCAGGAGCCTTTCGCCTTTTTTTTCTTTTAAAACGATGATCTGGTCCTGCCTCTTCTCATCGATTATGATCTTATTTAATTCCATCTCTATCATGATTTTACCTCTACTTTAGATATGAAAATCATCCCGAAGCCTGCCGAGAAAAATGTCCGAAGGCAATTTTTCCGGCGTTTAGGCGAGGGACAATTCATTCTCCCGGCTTCTTCAATAGCCCTTTTAACTCGGACATGAACTGATTGACATCCTTGAACTGGCGGTAGACCGAGGCAAAACGCACATAGGCGACTTCGTCTAACGCTGCTAACTTATCCATGATGAGCCCGCCGATATTTTCACTGGAGACCTCGCGGTCATGCCTCTTATATATCTCTCGCTCGATATTCGAGACAAGTCCCTCTATATTTTCCGATGATATGGGCCGTTTTTCGCACGCCTTCTGGATCCCGGCCAATATCTTTTTCCTGTCAAATGGCTGCCGGCGGCCGTCTTTTTTTACTACCAACAAAGACATCTCTTCTACGACTTCATAGGTCGTGAACCGCTTGCCGCATTTAAGGCACTCGCGCCTACGGCGCACCGCGCTACCTTCAGAGGAGGCGCGCGAATCTATCACCTTATCATCCACATGGCCGCAAAAAGGACATTTCATCTATTTTACTTTTCTTACTTTTATTTTTGCTTCTCTTAAAAAATCAAGCGCCATAGGATCCGGATAATGATCGCTCATGACAACTTCCCTGATACCGGCGTTGATGATCATTTTGGTGCATATGATACACGGCTGATTAGTCACATAGATACTGCTGCCCTTCAATGAGACACCGTGAAGCGATGCCTGCAGAAGCACGTTCTGCTCGGCATGAAGGCCGCGGCAAAGCTCGTGCCGCTCCCCTGACGGGACTTTTAATTTTTCACGCAGGCAACCAACCTCGCTGCAGTGTTTTATCCCGGAAGGCGTACCGTTATAACCCGTAGCCAGGATCCTGCGGTCCTTTACCACGAGAGCTCCGACTTTTCGCCTAAGGCACGTAGAGCGTTTCGAGACTAACCTCGCGATCTCTAAAAAATACTCATCCCATCCCGGCCGTATATCTTTCTCTTTTTTTCTCTTATCCATAGGTTATATCCCAAACTCCTTCAAAAGCGGTTTATAAAGAGGAAATTTTTTCACGAGTTTTGCCACTCTGCCCCTGGCGCCGTCAATAACAGATGCCTCGCCCTTGTTGACTAACACGTCTGAAATTATAGAGGCTATCTGCCGCATTTCAGAGGCGCCCATGCCGCGCGTCGTAGCCGCGGGGGTCCCAAGCCTTATGCCGCTTGTCAAGAACGGGCTCTTTTTATCAAAAGGTATAAGATTCTTATTAACCGTGATGCGCGCCTCGTCCAAGTATGCCGCCGCGTCTTTACCGGTAAGGTCCTTATCCGTCAGGTCAACAAGCAAAAGATGCGTGTCTGTACCGCCGGCTACTATACGAAAGCCTTTTTTAGCCAATTCTTGTGCCAGCGTCTTGGCATTGGCTACGACCTTTTTCTGGTACGCTTTAAATTCAGATGTCAGCGCCTCTTTCAGCGCTACAGCCTTTGCTGCAACGACATGCATAAGAGGACCACCCTGTATACCCGGAAAAACAATGCTGTCTATCTTTTTGGCAAAATCTTTTCTGCACAAGATCAACCCGCCCCTTGGGCCGCGCAGGGTCTTATGAGTTGTCGTTGTAACAAACTCCGCATAAGGCACCGGCGACTGGTGTATTCCGGCGGCTACCAGACCCGCGATATGCGCCATATCAACAAAAAGGTACGCTCCGACTGAATCAGCGATCTCCCTGAACTTTTTAAAATCCAATTTTCTCGGATAGGCAGAGGCGCCCGCTAAGATCATCTTTGGCTTATGCCTGTTAGCGAGATCCGCGATCTCATCATAATCTATCTGTTCTGTCTTGGGGCTGACGCCGTAAGAAACTATCTTATAAAACTTCCCTGAAAAATTATGGGCTAGGCCGTGCGAGAGATGGCCTCCACAGGCCAGATCCAAAGCAAGTACAGTATCTCCCAGGTTCAAGGCTGCAAAATAAACCGCCATGTTGGCCTGCGTGCCTGAATGGGGCTGGACATTAGCGTGTTCGGCGCCAAAAAGTTCCTTTGCGCGTTCGCGGGCAAGACGCTCGGCTTCATCGACATATTCGCATCCGCCATACCAGCGCGCCTTAGGATACCCTTCGGCATATTTGTTGGTCATGACCGAACCTTGCGCTTCCAGGACAGCCAGAGAAGTAAAGTTTTCGCTCGCTATAAGCTCGATATTATTGTTCTGGCGCCAAAGCTCTCTTTTTATGGATTCGTATATCTCCGGATCAGCTTTTTTTAAATGGGATTGCGTTATGCGCATAACTTTTCGATCCTTTCTATCTTTTTGATCCTTCTTAAATGCCTGCCGCCATCAAAAGGAGTTGCAAGCCATACCTTGATAATTTTTTTTGCCAACTGTTGGCTAACAAACAGGGACCCTAAAACCAATACATTTGCGTCATTGTGTTTACGTGACAAGACAGCGGCTTTAATATTATAACAAAGTGCTGCCCTTACATTCTTTACTTTATTGGCCACAATACAATTACCAATACCGCTCTTGCAGATAAGTATGCCGCGCGCTGCCTTATTACGAGAAACAGCCTCTGCGACCTTATAAGCGGTATCAGGATAATCCATGGATTCTTGCGAGAAAGCTCCGAAATCCTGGACGCTTATCCCCAGCTTTTTTAAAAAGGGCAGCAGCTTGGTTTTTAAGACAAACCCGCCGTGGTCGCAACCGATGGCAATCTTCTCGCGTTTCATTTGGAGCTCCTCTTTGTGTATTCTAGCGACATCCGCCTGCGGCGGATCAGATCTCCAATCTATTTATCGCCTCTTTTATTTTTTCAAAGCTCATCCTGTAAAACTCTTCTGATTTCCCGATAGGGTCAGACACTTCCTGGTCATACTTGTCAAATCCGACGAACTTGCCCAGGACATGCACGCGGCCGCTGCACTTGGGACACTGCTTTAGGATATCATCCTTGTGGCGGCCTTCCATGACAAGTATCAGATCAGAGGCTTTAAGGAAATCGTTGGTCGCCCGTTGCGCGCGATGGATAGATGCATCCAGCCCCGTCGTTTCCTGGAGCAATTTCAAAGTCTCGCGCGTAGGGCCCATACCCAAAAAAGCAAAAGTCCCGGCGGATAACACGTCCACGTCGCTACGGCCGGCATCCGTCAATCTTTTCTTCAAAAGATACTCTGCCATAACAGACCTGCAGGAATTCCCGGTGCAGACAAACAGAACGGTCTTGCGTGACGCAACCGCTAATACTTCGTCATTCTTTAAAATACCCTGCCTCAATATTTTAAAAGGCAACTGCCTGGCATCTATCACAGTCGATTCAGCCCCTAATGTCGTAGGGCCTGCGTCAATGATCAGATCGATGAGGCCGTTTAATTCCTTATAAACATCTTCCGCAGTCCGCGGCGCCGGATTGGCAGCACGATTAGCTGAAGGCGCTATTACCGGAAAATCGCAACGGTTCAAAAGCCTGAACGCTATATCGTTCTTAGGACAACGCAGGCCTACGCTTTTCCCCTCGGGCGCAGATAAAACAACGGTCAGCGGGCCGGGCCAGAAATGTTCGACGACCTTATATGCGCGCGGCAAAATATCTACTGCGTATTTCTCGATATCCCTTTTATCCGCAAGGTGTATGGAAAACTGCTTATCCTGCGGCCTGTCTTTTATTTTTTTTAGCCGCGCCAGAGCGGAGGCATTCAAAACATTGGCTGCGATGCCATATACTGTTTCAGTAGGGAAGGCGACAAGCCCGCCTTTTTCCAAAAGGACAGCAGCTTCATTGATGACGTGCTGATCTATCCCGTCGGGATTAACTTTGATGATCCTGGTAGTGGTCAAACTATAACCCTCGCCTTTTTAACGGTTTTGGCCTGTTTTCTCCTGAAATCTTTTAACTTCTTATCAAGTGACGCTGAATCCAATGCGAGCAAAGAAAGGGCAAAAAGAGCCGCGTTTTTTGCGCCGCTTGAGCCGATGGCGAATGTCGCAACAGGAATGCCGGCCGGCATCTGCACAGTCGACAAAAGAGAATCAAGCCCTTTCAGACTCTTTGTCTCGATCGGAACGCCGAGCACAGGGATCGTCGTGTGAGAAGCGATGACGCCTGCCAAGGCAGCAGCGCCGCCTGCGCCTGCAATAAAAGCCCGCACGCCCGATTGTTCCATGGCGACAATAAAGGCCTCCAGGTCTTTAGGAGTGCGATGAGCCGACAAAACTTTAGCGACAATAGGGATGCCGAAACCTTTTAGGATATCAATAGCGCCCTTCATCGTATCAAGATCCGATATACTCCCCATAACAATCGCAACTTCAGGTTTTTTGTGAGTAGACATCTTTTGTAACCTCCATGGTTATTTAATGCCCCTCTCAGAACCGAACGTGACCATTTCGGTCATTCGGCTCCCCGGGAACACATCCTAATACGAGGTCAGCGTATAGGTTAAATGATATATCTTC
>JACRLT010000001.1 GCA_016235185.1 Candidatus Omnitrophota bacterium | reverse complement strand
AGCGGTAACTTTACCATTTATCCCAATATTACTGTCTCCGAGCCTCTGACCACCTCAACAATAGAAGTCGGCTCCAACAATCCAAACCTAATCAAGTGGTCCTTGAACGGCTCCACCAAAGTACAGCAGGTAAATATCTACTATGACTTGGACGGCGGTTCAGGCGGATACCCCGCATTACAGAAGATAAACTCAAGCCCTGTTGACGCAACGCTGTTGCAATACTCATGGGATGCTGTGCCTACAGGCGCTGTATCTGACACTGTGCGCATAAAGGTCGCCGACGTAGACGATGCAACTAACGCCTACTACGCAGAGTCTCCTGCTCCAGGGTTTAAGGTGATAGGCAAAATAACTTCAGCTTCTATTAGCGGCGGCTCGCCGGTCTATATAAGCAAAACAGGCGTCTATTCCATTGACTGCGCGGCAAGCGGTGTGTCAAAAGTGACGGCGTATTATTCTTTGTCGAACGGCTCGGCTGGTACTTATGTTGCAATAGGTTCAGCTGATGTTGTCAGCGGCAACGCGAGCATCCCTTGGAATACGCCGGACGCGGCCTCTAATACCGTCAAAATAAAGGTAGTAAAATTCGGCGAAGCAGTGGATACGGCAGTTGTATATAAAGAGATAACGACATTCGCCTTATTTGAAGAGTTCACTAATATTGCCGTTGACAACGGCCCGTCTTTCTCTGCCAATGATTCGACTACGATCACTTGGAACTCGCTCGGTTCTTCTTTGACACAGGTCAAACTTTTCCTGTCTACGGATAACGGTTCGACATTCCCGACGCAGATAGGCGGAGCCGGCACGCTTTACGATAATAACCAGGGCGGCAGTGTATCTTGGGCAATACCTACTAATGTGCGTTCGACACAGTGCAAGATAAAGGTAGAGAGCAGTATCAATGCCCAGAACTTTAGCGTCATGGGTACGGCGTTCTTGATCAAGAACCGCATTACTGTAACGAATCCGACGACAGGCACTCCGCCTTGGAGCGTAGGCAATGTTTCGCCTTATGTTATCCAGTGGTCTTACGAGGGGCCAAGCACTACAACAGTAAAGATCGAGTATTCAACTAATAGCGATACAGGGCCTTTTGTCCTTCTGCCCGGAGTCCCTGGAGCGGCTTCTGTGGGCATCGGATCAGGCGGCACAGGTTCTTTTGATTGGTATATAGATTCGTCAACGCCACTTACGACAATCGGAAGGATCAAGGTCACAGATGTAGGTATTCCTCTTGCCACAAGCACATCAATAGGAAACTTAAGGGTTATCGGCAACGTCGTGCCTAATGAGATAGTGGGCGCGCCTCTAAAAATAAATGACCCCTATGATATCACCTGGACCACTTTTGGCGCAGTAACGAACATTAATATCTATTATTCGACCAACGGCGATAGCGGCCCGTGGACAAAGATAAATACAGGGGCCAATGACAACTGGGATGCCACAGTACAACCGTATCCGTGGCAGGTACCGGATGTGATAACAGATAATTTTAAAATAAAGATAGAAGATGCGAATAACCCTGCTGTTTCTTCTATAACTGTTGCCAATAATGTGAAGGTCATAGGAAAACTCGTGCTCGATTCACCTGATGCCTCCGAGCCTGATTGGGCCATAGGCGGGCCGCAGAAACAGATAAAGTTTACGCCTACAGGTAAGTTCACAGTGAAAATAGAAGGTTCGACCAACGGTTTTGCGGATGAAAACCAGAATTGGACTATAGCTACAATTCAATCGGCTGATATCACAAGCGGTGTGCAGAAGATCGTAGATTACAGCGTTGAAGACCATATTTCCCAGACTGTAAAGGTCAGGGTTTCAGATGCAGATCCAGGCAGAGCAGCACTTGTTACTGATAAATCCGCAGATCCTTTCCGCATCATAGGAAAACTTGTAGTTACAGAGCCGGAGGCTACAGATATCCTGCAGATCGATACGCCATTTACGCTTGAATGGATGAAGTACGGTTCCATACCGGCTGTAAAGATCGAATATTCCACGGATGGCGTGCAATGGACGCCAATAGAGAACTCTTATCCAAACCAAACAGGGTTATATACTACTTATTCCTGGACTCCGACGGATCCTAACCTTGTAACTACTCATGCGTATATAAAGGTAACTGACGCTAATCCTGTATACAGCGCCGCGGTGACAGACACCTCGGATGAGTTTGATATCCAGGGATGGATGGAACATAAGGTTACAGACGCCCCTACGCCTGGCGCGTCGTGGGAGGTTGCCCAGCCGCATACCATCACTTGGACTAAGCATGGCAATTTTGCAAATGTAAAGATCGAGTATGCTCCCGACGGCATTAATTACACGACAGTCATTGCTTCTACGCCGAATACAGGCAGTGCTTCCTGGACACCTACAACTGACCTTGCATTATCCAGCACAGGAACAGGGCGGCTGCGTATTTCAGACGTGTTGCCGGGCGGCGCAAGCGTTGTTTCAAATGCGTTTAAACTCGTGGGTATCGTGACTTTAATTGCTCCAGTTGGAGGAGAGGTTTATACAGTAGGCCAGGCGTCTTCTCCGACAATTGACTGGAGAGTGACAGGCCTTATCAATAACGTGCATATTTCTTATTCTACTACCGGTGATAATAATTTTACCAATACGATTATTGCTTCTACTCCTGCCGGCGGAGGCTCGCCTATAAGTTATACATGGCCTATCCTTAATACGCCTTCACCGAACGTTGTTGTGCGCGTTGCGGATGCAAATAACCTTGAGGTCTGCGCAAAATCAAGCATAGTTACGCCTATCAAGATCCAGTGTACATTTAATGTAGTATCTCCTTTGGCTGGCTGGACGTGGGAAGTTGGTTCTGCGCAGTATATTGATTGGGATACGACAGCAGGCACCGCGCCTTTTGTTAAGTTGGAATACACGAGCGTTGCAAATCCTCAACCCAGCGATTGGCAGACAATAGTCGCTTCAACGGTCAATCCTCCGGTGGATGCCAATGGATTGCCTTGGCCCAGCGGTGTGCCGAATGCGATCTCCAATACAGTCAAGGTCAGGGTTTCGGATACGCGCGATGCTGATGCCGACGCTGTATCAGGAGACTTCAGGATAAGGAGCGGATTCTTGCTCAAGACTCCTAACGGCAGCGTGGACCTTACTCCCGGCAGCCAATATAATATTACCTGGGATAAGAAGGGGACAGTTAATACCGTAAAACTTGAATATTCCATCGATGGCGGTATCACTTATCCTGCTACAGCGGATTCCCCGTATCTTCCGAATAACCCTATAGTGACGAATCTTAATGTGACAGGTTGTACCAATAATTGTAGTTACCAATGGACAGTACCGGATGTGCTTTCCAAGAAGGCATTCTTTGACGGCGATGACAGCCCGGCTAAGGTCAGGGTAAGGGTTGTTAATGAGGACCCTGCTGATCCGTCAAGCGACGAATCAAATACCAACAATACCATCAAAGCGTTTATCGCAGTTGTCCCGGCATCATTCGCCAGCGGCGAGATACTTGTTGTTGGTGACGACAGGGCCATAGGCTGGACCGTTGACGGTACTTTGAGCGCCGTAAAAATAGAATACTCCATTGATGCAGCGCATACGATCTGGGCCCCGATCTTAGAAAGCGAGGGCACAACGGCGGATGACGGCATTGTGGTTAATGACGGCGGATTTTTATGGGATATACCAAATAGCATAAGTTCTACCGTTAAGGTACGCATTTCAAGCGCGGACAATACGAACGAACCGGCTGTCAACGGGCTATCGAATGAATTTAAGATAAAAGGCAGCCTGACTTTGGCAGACCCGGCCTTATTGATCGTTGACGACCACTATAATATTTCGTGGACAAAGACAGGGTCTATTGCTTCTGTTAAGTTGCAGTATTCAGTTAATGGCGCTGCTTTTGCAGATATCCCCGGCGCAGGCGCAATTAATACAACAGGCCCAGGCCCTAACTATACTTTTGACTGGACCGTACCCACAGTAGTAAGCAACAACGTTGTGTTGCGCGTCATAAATAATGCTGACGCCCTGGTGACGGACGATAGCGCTTCTTTTAAGATAGCCGCGGGATTGGACTTGACAAGCCCTAATGGCGGCGTGGCTGAATTTTATCTGGTTGACGGTGCTTGCGCTATTAACTGGACAAAGCACGGCGCTGTCAGTGATGTTGATCTTTATTATGATACGAACGGCGGCCTGAATGGCTATGCTAACCCAATTAATACGGGCGGCGCCATACCTGCAGATCCGCCAAGTTATTCCTGGGATCCTGTTCCTAATGCCATAGGGAAGCTAGTGCGGGTTAAGATCGTAGATCACGACGGAACTGCGTTTACCAGAGGCGGTACATCAGATAATAATTTCGAGATCCGTAGTGAGCTTGAGTGGGATACGGTTCAGACGGCGTTTCCTTCCCTGGCTTTGAACGAGGCCTGGATCATTGACTCACAACATACCTTGACATGGATAAAGCATGGGACAATCAATAACGTAAAGTTGCAATATTCGGTAAATGGCGGAGCTTATCAGGACATAGCAGGCGCCGGCTCTCTAATAGGCACGACGTTTAACTGGACGATACCGCAGAATGCTAATGGCCGCGTGCGGCTCAAAGTGGTAAATAACGCAGATACAGATAATGTCTATGCCATTAGTCCCGAGTTTATTGTTCGCGGCGGTTTTAGTTGGATATATCCTCCTCCGGCCGGCGGAGAATCGTGGCTTGTGGGTTCTCAACAGACGCTGCGCTGGTCAACGTCAGGCAATATTAATAATATCGTCATTAAGTATTCTACGGATTATAACCCTGGCACTGGAGCCGGAACCTGGCAGAACGTCACAGCCGGAGCTATAGCCAACGCCGGTTCTCTGGATTGGCCAGGAAATGTCCCTAATGATATAGCCTATCCTGTGTATTTAAAGGTTTACGATTCGACAGATCCCGACACGTATAAGATCGTCGCGGATTGTAAGATACGCGGTTCCGTTACGTTACTTCAGCCTGATGGTGTGACTAATTATAAAGTAGGGTTGCCTCTTCTCGTCACATGGGACATGGTTGGTAGCCTCAATACCGTAAAGCTTGAATATTCCAAGGACGGTGTGAATTATACGGCTCCTAACGGAGGCACTATTATCGCATCCACTAACGCCGGGCCAGCAAAGCAATACAATTGGCCTTCAGTTCCTGTTGAGGCTCAAGCCGATAATGTGATCATACGCATCACTGACACTGACCCGGACTTCGCCGAGGTCACGGATACTTCAGCGCAGTTCGATATTAAGCCTAATTTTATCGTTTCATCACCGGCTTTAAATGATACCTGGATAGTAGACGAGCTAAAAACTATATCGTGGACAACGTCTGGTACGGCAGCTACAGTTGATCTCTATTATTATTCCGAAAAAGACAGCCAGTGGAAGCTTATTACGACCTCCGGCCCTGTAGCGAACAGCGGGTCATATCCTAATTGGTCCGTCAAGGATGCTCTCTCCGATAATGCAAAGATCCGCATACAAAAGGGAGGGGATGCTAACGCATATTCGGATTCAGAAATATTCAAGATACACGGCAGCCTGACGCTCACCTCGCCTGTCGGAGGAGAAAAGTGGGCAGTAGGTTCCCAGCACGATATTATCTGGAGCCAGCACGGCACCCTCTCCCAAGTCAATCTTGACTATTGGGATGGCCAGTTCTGGCGCCAGATCACGGATGGCCAGGGCAATGCCAACATCCTTAACAACGGATTTTTCCAGTGGACAATACCGGATTACCTGATCTTGGCGGCAAAGATACGCATAACAGCCGTTGGATATTCGTATGCCGCGGATATTTCTCCTGATGATCCGTTATCGTTTAAGATAATGGGCGGGTTTACTGTCAATAACCCATCTTCTCCCGACGGATATGTGGTTGTCGGAGGGCCTGATAAGAACATCGCCTGGACAAGTTCCAGCACCCATGTTCCTTCTGTCAGGATAGATTATTCGACTGATGGCGGGGCAACGTATCCATATAATATCATTCCTTCAGTTGCCAATATCGGCACATTCACGCCGTGGGAGATACCGCCCACTGTTTCTAATGCGGTAAAGGTACGCGTTTCTGACGTGCTTGATTATGACGATGCATATGGAGAATCCCAGCTATTCAAGATATACGCTAATTTCTCCGTACAGCGGCCCAACAACGGAGAGCTTCTTGTCGCCGGAAGGAGTGATTCCGGCAACAGGATAGAATGGGTGTGCTTGGGCGATCTTACAGACGTGAGATTGCAATACACCCTAACCGGCAATTTTAACCTTTTCACCACTGACAAAAATGTCATAGGCATAGTTCCAAATAACCCGGATATCAATGGTATCAGTTCATTTATTTGGAATATTCCAAATGATTTCTCGGGAGATACGGTAAAGATCCGCGTTTCTGACCCGAATAATTATCCTGCTCGTGATGACTCTGATGATAATTTCAGAATCATTGCCGGTTTTACGGTCCTGTCGCCTAACGGCGATGACCCGGCAACTCCATCGGTCGATGAGACAGAGACCTTTGACGTAGGAGGCAGCTATAACATTACATGGGACTGCACGAGCGTCATTCCTGCTTTGGCTACTATTGATTATTCGACTAACGGCGGGGCGAGCTACTTGCCTGTGCCTATCACAACAACAGCCAACCAGTTTGGCAATGGTAATAGTTTCTTGTGGCAAGACGTACCAAATACGATCTCTTCGCAGGTAAGGATACGCGTGCGTGATGCCGTAGATGATACTGCCTATGATATTACGGACAGCAATTTTATTATCCGCGCTAAATTTGATATAACCTATCCTGACGGCGGACAGACGTTGACCGTAGGTGAGCCGTGTTTGATCGAGTGGGACCAGAAAGGCACTGTCAGTAAAGTCAAGTTAGAATATTCCACAAACGGTACGAGTTGGAATCTTATTGAAGACCAGGTTCCGACTAATCCCGACGGTAACGGACATTGCAGCCGCCAGTGGCTGGGAGGCATTGCGGATGCTATCTCTTCGAGCGTAAAGATACGCGTCTCGGATGCTGATGCCGGCCATCCTGCGGCATCTGCCGTTTCCGATGCTAACTTCAGGATCAAGGGCGCGCTGGCTGTTACATCTCCTAAGATAGTCGCGCCTGCCACTGACGTTTATTGGGAAATAGACCGCGACAATGATATTACATGGGATACCACTGGATCCATCGATGCCGTCAAGATATTGTATTCGACGACAGGTACGTTCAATTCACCGGCGGATGATCCGTATATCCATGTGATCGCAGCGAACGCGCCGAATACGGGTATAAATCGTGGAAAGTTCACTTGGGATGTAGCGGATACCGCTGCTCCTGCTGCTGTGATTCGCATAAGCGATGCTTCAGCCGGTAACAGTGATGTAATTTCTAATTCAGATCCTTTCCATATCCGCGGATACTTTGATCTTACGGCTCCGGATGGTAATGAGTCGTGGATCGTCGGTTCTAAACATAATATTACGTGGACCAAGGGCGGCAGCATAGGTTACAAGTTGAGTTATTCCACGGATAGCGGCGCAACATATCCGCTTGCGAAAGTGATAGTGACTAACCTTATTCCTGTCCAGAACACGGGTGTTTATGAATGGACTATCCCTGACGATATATCAAAGACAGTCAGGGTCAGGGTAGAGGATCCGGGCGATAGCGATGTTGCTGACGAATCGCTCCTTGATTTCACTATACGCGGTACTTTGGATTTGACCGCGCCTGACGGCGGGGAGAGATGGATAACGAACGAGCCCAATCACGCCATAACATGGCAGACAACAGCAGGCAGTTCGTCGACCATGCCCTTTGTTAAATTAGAGTATTCTACGAACAGCGGCGGCAGTTGGACGCACGTTACAACAACGCCTGGAAGTGAAGGCGCAACCGCTGATGACGGTATTGTGGCTAATGACGGAAGTTTCACTTGGCTCATCCCGGATAGCCGCTCTGCCCAAGTCAAGGTCAGAGTTTCCGATGCTACTAATGACCAGGTAGCGGATATGTCGTCCGGCGATTTCACAATCGACTATTACCATATTACCTGGAATGTGCGCGACCTTTTGACTAACGAGTCCATAGCTGCTCCTTCCGTATCTGAAAAACGCACGGATGCCGCTATTTTTAACTGGAATGAAACACTGGCAGGAACCCCTGTTGTTCACGATACGCCATTTGGGTCATGGGTTACAACTTGGTCTGCTGCAGGATACGGCGACAAACCCCAGACTTTTGTCGCTGACCGCGACCAGTCTTTCGCGGTATTTTTAGAGACGACGGCTATACATATCTGGCGCGCGTATTCAGAGTTTGCCTATTCGGCAAACAATAACACATTAGACGCAAGCGCATGGCTTGAAAGAGATGGTTCTGTTGTAACCGGTGCCTCAACCGTTGATGTCAAGATCTATGAGGGAGCCGCGTTGATATATACGCTTAATTCCGATGCTACTAATGCTGCCGGCTTCTTTACCATGTCATGGCAGAATACTACGTTGCAGGAGGGTAAAGTTTATACGGCTGTAGTCGAGATAACCAATGCCAGCGGCGCGAAATTCAAGACTCCCACATCATTTACTATAACTGAAGCTTTGAGATTAAAAAGTACGCAGGACACGGTAGAAGAGATGCGTGATGTGACATTGCCTGCTTTCCAGGGAAGTGTTTCGACCTTGATCACTACAAAAATGACTGCGCAGGAGAACCTTATTACTACAAAGATGGATGAACAGAAGCAGATCATTACGGACAAGACCAATGAAATGGTGACATCCGTGAACACTACTTTGACAGCCTTTGAAACAAAATCCGATACAGCCATCAAGAAACTGCAATCAGGCGCGGAACAGGCTGTGCAGGCAGGCGAGGAGCTTGAAGCCACAGCTAAGAAGTACTCCTGGAATGCCTCTGTTTCGCCTAATCCGGCTTTGACAGGAGACCTCTTGTCGTTTAACTTACAGGGTCAGCCTGGGTTATCTCCGATGCTGGATATTTATAATTTTAATAACAAGGCTATCAGGCTTGATCAGCCGATGAGAGAGGTGCAGGAAGGCCTATACATCTATGAAATTATCGCTTCAAAAGATAGTTTTACTCCGGGCAAGGCCTTTACATACGTTATGACGGAACAAACAACAAGCGGCCTGGTTTCGGGTTCAGGTATAGTTGAATCCACGTCTATAACTTCTATCGCGGGGTTAGCGGCATCAGCTCCGGAGGCGGCCCAAACGGCCAAGAAAGTCCTTGATGCCGTGGCTACTCTGCAGAAAGTGTTGATTTCGGATAATCCTATCAATATCAGTATGGCATTGACGAACTTGCAAAAGTCAATGGATGACCTGCCGGAGGCACTGTCCAAGGAAAGTGGTGGAACAGCCCAGGCCAGGGTATTAAATGATGTAGCCGAAAAGTTGAACGCCCTTGTAGGCGAAGAGGGCTTTGATATTTCTTCCATGCTGGAAGAGGCATTGGGTGAATCTCCGACGATAAAAGAGATAAGGGGCAAGACCGATGCCATCCAGGGCGTTATCAAATTGTTGCAACAGCTCTTTGAGGCAAAGTTCGGCGGATTGGATACGCCTGTGGTATCTACGTCACTTGCGCCGGGCAGCGTTAAGTTCCGTATTGCTGTTGCCAATCCTTCAAAGACAAGGGCCCAGAATGTGCCTGTTAAGATCTATCTGCCGGCAGAGGTAAAGCCTAAGGATGTCATGGAACTGGGCGGATTGAACTTGGAGTATGACCAGGATAAGTCTATTTACTATGTGTATTCCAATGATGTTGAATTAAATCCGAGGGAGTCAAGGCTCTTTGAAGTAGAAGTCGAGGATATTTGGTTTGTGCCGAAAAATGATTTAGACTCTTTAAGGGAACAGTCCGAGGCCATTGTCCTGCGCCTCAAAGACAGCGATTATTATGACGCGGCCCAAAGTATCGCCGGATCAATTTACGCGCGTCTTGATAATATAGCCAAGTCTCAAGCAGACGATTCGATGAGCCGCGAGCAGCATATCGGTTTATACAGGAATAACCTGCAGGTAGTTGACAAGATCAAAGAGGATATAGAAAAGTTGGAAAAGCTTTTGGTGGCTGTTGGCGGCCAGCCCGAGCCTACGATGTTAAAAAATATCAAGATCAAGGGTGATACGCCTACTCGAAAGGTCACGTGGATAGTGATCTTTGTTATCATGATCTTTATCGGCCTTTTGGCAGCGGTCTTCTTTTTTACGTGGAATAGCCAGGTAAAGTTCACGGACAATGTGCTCAAGAGCGCTAAAAAAGACGCGTTCCCGGAAAGAAAGTCATACGAGATAGAAGAGGGTGAGAAGAAGACATAATGCTTGATGTCCTTGTTCTTGGCCCCCAGGAAGTATTTTTTGAAGGCAGGGCTCAAAGCGCCATATTCCCAGGTGAGATGGGCGTCTTTGAAGTCCTGCCTTTTCATAAACCGCTCTTATCCCGCCTGATTAGTGGTATAATAATCGTAGATAATTTCAGGCTGGAGGTAACCCGCGGTGTCGTAATAATCGTAGATAATTTCAGGCTGGAGGTAACCCGCGGTGTCGTCCAGGTCAAGTCGAACAAGGTAACGGCGATAGTGGAAAAATAAAAAGAGTTGGCCAGTGAACCGGTTGCCAGTTGGCCGGTTTAAGCTTTAAACAGGTTAACTGGCTAACCGGCAACAGGTTAACTAAAATATGTCTCGTAACGTAGCATTAGTCCTGATCTTTAGCCTTTGTATTATCGGCCCTATTGCCGTATTGGTGGCCTCTAGCTTTGCCAGTATCTCTGCCTTGGGCAGAAATCCGTCAGCAACCCCTAAGATCTTTACGGCTATGGTGATAGCTATGCTATTTGCCGTTTCTGTTTCAGTTATTGCGATGCTTATCGTTTTTCAGCTATTTTCGAAGACCGGAACGTAAATATGCTATTACTTCAAATCATAATTTTGATGGTCTTCATTTTCGGCGGCCTGCTTTTTGTCCTCCATCATATCCTCACAAAAAATATTTCTACCGCCACGACTCATTTAGACCAGTTGAATTCTGATTACCAGCGTCGGGAAGAGGATATCAAAAAACGCCAGGCAGAGGCTGAAAATCATTATGAGGAGATGATAGCTAAGGCCAAAGATGAGGCTGACAAGACGAAGCAGGAAGCGGATGCAATGGTGAAGGCGCAAAAAGATAAGGTTTTAGAAGAAGCCAGGGTCACGAGCGAACAGATCATCCAAAAGGCCGAAAAAACAAAACAGATGCTGACAAATGAACTGCGCCAGGAGATGGAGGCAAAGATCACATCCCGTATTCGCGAAGTTATCCAGAGTGTCTTCCCTAAACATATCCAGCAAGAGTTGCACGAGCTCTGGCTGGCCGATTTGTTGGATAGCAGCCTAAGTCATTTGTCGCAGCAAAACATTCCACAGGATACGGCAGAAGTAAAAGTAGTCAGCGCATTTGCTCTGACAGCTTCCCAACGGCAGGCGCTATTGAAGAAGTTCAAGGAGCAGCTGGGACGCGATTTTTCTTTCAAGGAAGAGGTAGACCCTGCCTTGGTCGGTGGAGTACTTCTGACGATGGGAAGCCTTGTGTTGGACGGCACCATAGCCAATAAGATAACGCAGAAAATAGGCGAGCATGTCTAAACCGGCAGTTGAAAAGCAATCCCGCGCACAATTTGAGTTACGCGAAGTCGGTATCGTTAAATCGGTGCGGGAATTTATTGTTATGGCTTGCGGTATGCCTTCCTGCGTTAACGGCCAATTTGTGGAATTCAAAGACGGTGTAAAAGGGATGGTAATGGGTTTTAAGGAGGATGATGTCCAGGTCCTGGTCCTTGGCTCACAGGCTTCGATACATGTAGGTGATGAAGTTTACAACAAAGGGGAGATGGCTGTAATTCCGGTAGGCGAGGGTTTCTTGGGCAGGATGGTTAATGCCTTGGCAGAACCGAGGGACGGCATGGGCCAGATAGAGCCGCAAGACAGTTATTCTTTATTTCGTGATGCACCTGGCGTTATGGACCGTATACCAGTAGATCAAACGCTTGAGACCGGGACCAAGATATTGGATGCCGTAATCCCTATTGCCAAGGGGCAGAGGCAGCTTTTGATAGGCGACCGCATCACAGGAAAAACAAGCGTGGCTCTTGATTGTATTTTAAACCAGAATGGCAGGAACGTTGTTTGTATATATTGTTGCATAGGCAAAACATATTCAAATCTTTTAAAGGTCCTCAATCTTTTAAGAGAACGTGAGGCACTTGATTACACTGTTGTAGTCAGCGGTATTGCTTCTGTCCCTGTAGGAGAGCAGTTCCTTGCCCCGTACACTGCATGTACAATAGGCGAGTATTTCATGCAGCACGGACGGGATGTCTTCGTCGTCTTTGATGACCTTACCAAGCATTCCTGGGTTTATCGCCAGATATCTCTTTTATTAGAACGCGCTCCCGGACGAGAGGCATATCCCGGAGATATATTTTATATTCACTCGCAGCTCGTTGAGCGCGCAGGTTATTTAAAGCCGGAGCTCGGCGGCGGTTCCATGACATTTTTTCCAATAGTTGAGATCCTGCAGGGCGATGTGACCGGTTATGTTTCAACTAACCTTATTTCCATGACAGACGGGCAGATCTATCTGAATACTTCGCTTTTTAATAAAGGTGTGAGGCCGGCCATCGATTTCGGGCTATCGGTATCCCGTATAGGTAACAAGGCCCAGTGGCCCATAATGAAACAGCTATCCAGCAAATTGAGGCTTGAGTATCTCCAATACCAGGAGCTTGTGCAAATGACCCAGTTGCGCGCCGCAGGCCTTTCAAAGGAGGCTGAAACCAAGCTCAAGCGCGGGAGCGCCATGACACAGATCTTTATCCAGGAGAAGAACAGGCCGGTTGTTATGGAGGAGCTTATCGTGCACCTCTACGTTCTTTCCCGCGGCATCTTGGACGATCAATCGCAGGATGACCTTAAAAAATATAAAAAAGTTTTTTTTGATAGCTATCAGAAAGCGTTTCCCGAGATGGTCCAGAAGATCAGGCAGGGCAAGGAGATGACGCAGGAAGTAAAAGAAAGCATCAATACAGCACTGAAAAAATACTTTGAAATTGAGTAAGGATATTAGAACGTATTATGCAGGCTCTTCCCCAAATAAAAAAAGATATAGAGTTTAATAAAAATCTTCATTCGCTGGTCGAAGTGCTTAAATCCATTGCTGTTGCCCATTACCATGTCTTGGAACGTAAGATAAAGAGCGAATCTAAGTTTTTTGAGATCTTACAAGGGTTTTTTGGTTTCCCGCATTTGAAGAATGCAGAACACCCGTTTCTTACAAAGACTGATCGCCCTTTAGGGATCGTGGCCGTTACTTCTGACATGGGCCTTTTGGGCGGTTTGAACATGAAGGTCATGACCGCAGCATTGGAGGATAATGAAAAGGGTAACTCCAGGCTTATTATTGTAGGGGAGAAGGGGCATGCGCTTGTGCGCGAAAAAAAACTGCCTTTTGTGGCTTTCCCCGGAGTGCGCGATGAAGAGAGGTTTGCGCAGTCTATGGCATTAAGGGATTTCTTGATCGAAGAGGTTTTGTCAGGAAAATTAGGGGGCCTGGAGATAATTTATCCTGAACCTGTGAGTTTTCTCGTGCAACGCATAAAAAAATACGTCCTTCTGCCGTTCTCCGTTCCGGATGTAAGTCCTGGCGATGCGGTCATAGAAAAAGAGGCTATTATCGAATCGCATCTTTCGGATGCTATCGAATACCTTATATCGTTATGGCTGGGGCAGACATTCTACGAGATATTAGGTTATAGCCGGCTGGCAGAGTTATCGGCCCGTTTTGTACATCTGGAAAATAGTTCGCAGAAGCTGCAGGATTATGAAAAACAGTTGAGGCTTAAATATTTTAAGGTACGACATGAGCTAATTGACAGGAGCATGAGGGAGATCTTTTCAGCGAGGTCATTGTATGTTGCCGGAGCAAAATAACCAGGATACAAATAAAACAGGCCGTGTTGTTTCAGTCCAAGGCCCGGTCGTCGATGTCAAGTTCGATGTTATCCGGGACGTTCCTAAGATATTCGAGATGGTCACGATCAATGCTCATGACGGCAGGGCCGTGACGCTTGAGGTCGCAGAACACCTTCCGGGCGGCATCGCCCGTTGCATAGCGATGAACTCCACTTTAAATATACAACGTAACGCGATCGCCAAAAGCGTAGGCGCGCCAATCAGTATTCCGGTAGGCGACCAGCTTTATGCGCGGATAATCAACGTGATGGGAGAGCCTATTGACCAGAAGGGCCCGATAGTAACGACAGAGCGCAAGCCAATACGCCGGCCGCAGTTGGGTACAAAGGTCGCGGGATTCAAAAAGGGCCTTGCCATGCCTGAACTCATAGAGACCGGGATCAAGATCATTGATCTCTTGTTCCCTGTGTTTAAGGGCAGCAAGACCGGCATTCCTGGAGGCGCTGCTTTGGGTAAGAGTGTCTTGACTTTAGAGATCATCCACCATATCGTCAAGAAACATCACGGCACCTGCGTTTTTACAGGGGCAGGAGAGCGTATCCGTGAGGGTAACGAGCTTTATTACGAGTTGCAAAAGCACGATATTTTGCCTAAAATGATGATGGTCTTCGGCCAGATGAACGAGCCGCCGGGCGCGCGTTTTGAAGTCGCCATGACAGGCATCACGCTTGCCGAGTCCATCCAGAGGCAAAATAAGGACGTGCTTCTTTTTGTTGACAATATCTTCAGGTTTATACAGGCCGGTGCCGAGATATCCACCCTTTTGGGCCGCGTGCCGTCAGAGACAGGCTATCAGCCCACGTTGTTAGCTCAAGTCGCTGAATTCCATGAGCGCATCCGGTCTATGGAAGAAGCGGGCGGCTCGGTGACATCTTTTGAGGCGGTCTACGTGCCGGCGGATGACCTGACCGATCCGGCGGTCGTGGCTATTTTCAGTTTCTTGGACAACACACTTGTTCTTTCGCGCGAGAGGATACAATTGGGCCTGTATCCGGCTATTGACCCGCTACTGTCTTCATCGTCGACGCTCGACCCGGACCTGGTAGGCCAGAGGCATTTTGACGTGGCGCAGGAGGTCCTGCATATTTTTCAGAAATACGAGGAGTTGCGGCGCATCGTCCTTGTCGTCGGCATTGACGAATTATCGGTCGCGGATCGCGCGATCTTTGAGCGGGCGCGAAAATTACAGAATTTTTTAACGCAGCCTTTCTTTGTCGCCGAAGTATACACGGGCAAAAAAGGCGAATTCGTCACAAGAGAAGAGACCCTTGAGGGCTGCGAGCGCATCATATCAGGCCGCGTCGATTATAAACCGGAAGGCGAGCTTTATATGATCGGCGCTTTGCCGTAAAAGCAATGAAGGCTCCTTGTCTAAACGCTTGTCCGCCATTGATTCAGTGGCGGACTGCGCAGACTTCGGAGTCAATTTTGTAGAGAAATAAACCTGGAATATGCAAAATTGAGGTGGTTGTCATGGCTTATAAAAAAGTGGGAGAGATATTGGTGGCCAGGGGGCTCATAAGCGAGGTTCAGCTAAATGAAGCCCTTCTGATCCAGGCGGGTTCGAAGGAATATTTAGGCGCTATACTTATTAAAAAAAGATTTATTAAAGAAGATGATCTGCTCAAAGCGCTTTCGGAGCAGTTCAATATCCCTTTTATATCCCTTAAAAAAGAAAAGATCGACTGGGAGCTTTCAGTCAAGTATTTCGCAGTAATCTCTGCGAGCGGCAAGGCCTTGCCTATTTTTCAGGACGATCAAAATGTCATTGTTGCCGTCCGCGATCCTTTAGATAAGATCTCGCTTTCGAATATAGAACAAAGTATACGGCCTAAGCGATTAAGGCTTGTCCTGGTCTTAGAATCCGAGTTGCAGGAGTTTATCCAGGAATGTAAGAGTCGTGCCCGTGGAACACTCAAACAGTTACTCGACAGTGAATAACCATTCGTAAGAAGGGGCTAAAGAGATGCCCATGGTGCGTAAGAGGTTAGGTGAGATATTGATCGAAAAAAACCTTATCACACTTGACCAGCTGCAGGAGTGCCTTGAGGAGCAGAAATATACACGGGAGTACCTGGGCGCAGTTTTGTTGAAAAAAAAATTGATCACGCAAGAGGCCCTGGTAAAGGCGCTTTCTGAACAGTTTGATATACCGTATATTTCATTGAAAAATTTTTATGTCGATTGGAACGTGTGCTTAAGGTTCTCTACGTTGGTAACGACGCAGGAGAATGCCCTGCCAATACGCCAGGATGATACCGTGGTTACCGTGGCGATAAGCGACCCATTGGATGTTATAGGGGTCGAAAAGCTCGAAGAGATGGCGCGGCCTAAAAAAATAAAATTGGTGCTTGTTACTCCGGGAGAGCTCAAGGAATTTATCCTGGAATGTAAGAAGCGCACCAAGGTGCCGCTAAAAAACCTATTGGAGAAGGAATAAAATGCTGAATAAGACAGACCAGCTTTTGGCCAATGCTTTGGTTGAAAAACGGCTGGTCTCTAAAGAAATTTCGGATAGCCTGTTGCAGGAGGCCGCAAAGTCGGACCAGCCGTTTATTGCCCTTCTTGTGTCACGCGATATCATATCGCAGGAAGATGCCTTAAGGGTTTTGGCGGATATCTTAGAGATGGAATATGCGGACTTAGACGCTATCTCCGTCTCGCGGCAGGTCTTGGACAAGGTGCCTGTCAAAATAGCCTCATATTATAAGTTCTTCCCTTTGGGTATCCATGAACGCGTCTTGACTATTGCGGTATCAACTCCTCTGGATGTAAAGACAGAAGACGAGATCCGTATGCAGTTGGGTTTTGATGTAAGGTGTGTTTTGAGCCGTTACGAAGATATTACTAAGATGCTTAAGGCACATTACGGCATCGGTGCTGAAACCATAGGGCAGATCATCGAACAGACGCCGCAAGAGGCGCCGGCTGCGATAATGGAGGCAGCGCAGGAGAAGATAGAAGATATCGAAAAACAGGCGCAGGAAGCGTCTGTCATCAAACTTGTCAACCAGATACTGCTTGAGGCATATAAAAAGAGGGCGACCGATATACATATAGAGCCGTATCGCAGTAAAGTAAGGCTGCGCTACCGCGTGGACGGCGTCCTGTACGACACCAATGTCTCGCCGGAGATCCGCCGTTTTATCTATGCCATACTTTCCCGCATAAAGATCATGGCCAACCTTAATATCGTGGAGCGCAGGCTTTCACAGGACGGCAGGGCCGTGGTCAAGACGCAGGATCAGACGCTGGATCTGCGCGTTTCGTTTATCCCCACGCCCTACGGTGAAAGCGTGGTCATACGCATTTTGCCTTCGAAGATGCTTTTTAGCTTGGAGAAACTGGGGTTATCCGGCAATCAACAGGCATTGTTCGAAGATCTCATAGAAAAACCTCATGGCATAATATTTGTGACAGGCCCTACCGGGAGCGGAAAGACAACTACCCTTTATGCGTGCCTTTCTAAGATAAATACAAGCGAAAGAAAGATCATTACGATCGAAGATCCTATAGAATACGAGATGGAGGGTATAACGCAGATCCAGGTCATGCCGGAGATAGGCTGGACTTTCGGCAAGGGTTTGCGCAGTATGCTAAGGCATGATCCCGACGTCATGATGGTCGGCGAAGTCCGGGATCTAGAAACAGCGGAGATCGCTATCCGCGTGGCCTTGACCGGCCATCTCGTGTTTTCGACATTGCACACCAATGACGCGGCCAGCGGCATTACCCGTCTTATTGATATCGGGGTTGAGCCATATCTTGTAGCTTCGAGCGTAGAGGCGTTTATCGCCCAAAGATTGGTCCGCGTTATTTGCTCCGGATGCAAGAAGGAAGTTCCTTTGGATTCCGATGATGCGATCGGTGTGGAGATAAGAAAGCAGATCGCAACAGATCTGGGTTTGGCAAGTTTTAGGGATGTTAAACTTTATAAGGGGCATGGATGCGCTGCCTGCAATATGACCGGATTTTTCGGCCGCACCGGCATCTATGAGAATCTTCTGGTAGATAGCATGATCAAAGAGCTCATTGTCAAAAAGGCGCCTTCTGCCCAGATAAAAAGGATAGCAGTCTCGCGCGGCATGAAGACATTGAGGCAGGATGGTTGGCTTAAGGTCGTAGAAGGCCTTACGGCCTTCGACGAGGTGGTAAAGGTAACGCAGGCCGAAGAAGTCGTTTTAGCGCCGCAAGCAGTTGGGGCCGTTGTTGCGCCTATCGAGATCCAGGGCAAGCGTATTGCAACAGAAGATGGCAAGAGGGCATATGTGCGCCTGGAGAGCCGGGTCAACATCCGTTACAAGGTTTTTAAATCTTTGGAAGAGGCGGCGCGCAGGGGATATAAGCCGGAGAACTTTAGCGTAACAGCTAATATCAGCGCCTGCGGCATCCTGTTTGTAGCTAGTGAAGCCATCGGCGTAGGCAGCGTTGTCGAGCTCATTCTGGAGTTGCCTGACTCAAGCGAGCCTGTCGCATGCCTGGCGAAAGTCGTCAGGGTCGAAGAGATAGAGCCTGATAAGAATTATCATATCGCCATACAGTTTTTGGATATAACCAGCGCAGATAAAAACAGGGTCAACAAATTTGTATTAGAATAAATATGCCGAAATACATATATAGAGCTAAAAAAGGGCCGACCGAGATAGTCAAAGATGTGATCGAGGCCCAAAGTAAGGATGAGGCTGTTGAAAAAATAAGCCGCCTTGGCCTCTTGCCTTTGAACATTGAGGAGGAATCCGCGGTTGCACAGAAACCTGGGGTATCGGCACCCGTATCTTTGTCCGGCGGCCGCGTTCCTTCGCGCGAGGTGACTATTTTTAGCCGACAGTTATCAAGCTTGATAAAGTCAGGTGTGCCTATTTTGCGCAGTCTTGCTATCATCGCCGAGCAAACGGAGGTAGCTGCGTTTAAGGCAGTCCTGGCCAAAGTAGCGACGGATGTAAAAGAGGGGCAATCTTTTTCAAGGGCCTTAGAAGCATGGCCGTCGGTTTTTGGAGCCTTTTACATAGCTATGGTGCGATCCGGTGAGGACAGCGGCACTCTGCAAGATACGCTTTTAAGGATCGCAGCTTACCGAAAGGCGCAAGAGGAGATGCTTGCCCGTGTAAGAGCGGCTATGGCATATCCTATTTTGATGGCTTTGGTAGGAGTGGGCACCATTGTTTTTATGTTTATGTTCGTCCTGCCGAAACTTATGGTGATTTTTTCCAGTATGGGGCAGGAATTGCCAGTCCCTACGCAGATCGTTGTCGGCATCAGTGTTTTCTTAAAAAAATACTGGATACACGTTTTGGCTGCTTTGGCTGTCGTATCTTTCTTGATATCGAAGACCTTTTCATTTAAGGTGCGTAAGAAATTCATGAGTGTTGTGGCTTTGCACATACCTGTCTTTAGCCAGTTTTTGCGCAAAAATGAGTTTGCTAGGTTTTGCCGGACTCTTGAGGTCATGATTAGAAGCGGGATCCCGATCCTGAAAGCTTTGAGTATCAGTATCCCCATTTTGGATAACGAGGTGATCAAAACCGAGTTAGGCCGCTGCTCGCGCGAGTTGGAGCAAGGAGCGAGTTTCGGCAGGAGTCTTAAAGCCTCTAAAGTCTTTTCCACATTCATGGTGAGCCTCGTCATGGTAGGGGAGGAGTCCGGAAAGCTAGACGAGGCATTAGCTGAAGTCGCAGATACTTATGAGAGCGAATGTGATGAGACTATAAAAGTAATGACCTCGCTTTTGGAGCCGGCCATGATATTGGTCATGGGCCTGGTGGTAGGATTTATAGTGATGGCGATGCTCTTGCCTATTTTTCAGATCGATGTTATTGCCAGGTGATACAGTGAAATGTAGCTTCAGAAGTAAGAGGACAGAAGTAAGAGGACAGAAGGGCTATTCTGTCATCCGTCATCTGTTCTCTGTTCTCTGTTTTCTGTTTACTGTCCTCTGTCCTCTGTCTTCTGGTCTTTGTTTTGCGCAAAGTTGGCAGGAGATGCGCGGGGACCATTTTATAGTTTATTATGAAAAGCAGGACCAGGCCTTTGCAGGCGGCACTTTAAGGAACGCCGAATATTACTACACGGATATTGCTACAGGCCTGGGTTATGCGCGCTATTCTATTTTCTGGCAGTGGGAAAAGCGTGTTAAAATATTTATTTACTCCAACCAGGATTCTTTTTTAAAAGCTACCGGCCAGCCATCCTGGTCGGTCGGCAATGCGAATTATGCGGCCAAGCAGATAAGCAGCTTTTCTGGTTCCGGCGAATTCCTTCAGTCCGTCTTGCCTCATGAGATAGCACATCTTATTTTCAGGGATTTTGTTGGTTTTGCCGGCGAAGTCCCTTTATGGCTTGATGAGGGTGTGGCCCAGTGGCAGGAAAGGCCTAAGCGTCAAATTGTCAAATACTACGTGCGCAGCCTATATGAAGAAAAAAAGATCATTCCGCTTAGGCGTCTGATGAATACGGATGTGCGCATGATCTCCGGGGATGATGAAGCAAAGAACTTTTATATCCAGGCGGCGTCTCTGGTGGGATTCCTTATCGAAGAATATGGGGCGGATAGTTTTGCAAATTTTTGCAGGCAGTTGCGCGATGGAAAAAGTTTGGATGATGCTCTCCGTTTTACGTATCCGACCCAGGTGAGAAGCCTGGATGAGTTGGAAGAGAAGTGGCTCAAATATGTCTCTCTGATAAAGATCACGGTCCAGAAAAAGATCGGGAATACCACGCAAACGATATCGTATTGAAAAGTCACCAAGTCACTATATTGTCAATAACCAAGCTCCAAGAAACAAAAACCAAACAATCACCAATAACCAAAATTCAAATAGCAGAATAAAATATCTAAGAGATTTGATGATGATAAAAAAGGAGAAGAGACTATGAATAAGCGCGGTTTTACGCTGATTGAACTTATGCTTGTTGTGATCATTATCGGCGCCCTTGTTGCAATGGTGATGCCGCGTCTAACTGGCCGTTCCGAGCAGGCACGAGTTGCGGCGGCAAAAGCCGATGTCACGGCCAATATTGCAACTGCTTTAAAGCTCTTCGAGCTCGATAATGGTAATTTTCCAACTACGCAGGATGGATTGCAGTCCCTGTTGGTCAAAGCTGCCGGGGCCAATAATTGGAACGGCCCGTATTTAGAAAGAAAACCCATTGATCCGTGGGGCCGCGAATACAAGTATGTTTCACCCGGAACGCATCGGCCTCAAGACTACGACCTGTATTCTTTAGGAAAAGACGGGCAAGAGAGCGGAGATGATGTTGCGAATTGGGAATAGGCCGGGATTTACCTTAGTTGAGGTCATGGTCGCGACAGCCATACTTTCTTTCGGCGTTACCATGCTTTATAACGCTTTTTTTATCTGTATTGATTCGGTCACATATGCTTCCAATCGCCTTAATGCAGGGATGTGGGCGCAGAATAAGATATGGGAAGAACGCGATGCGCTGTTGCGCTCCAACATGACATCCGGCACAGGCACCCTTGGCACGGAATCGTTTAATTATAGGAATTTTGATTGGCAAGGATCGGTGCAGCCCGTGGATGATGCTTTGATGGCGTTGACTTTGACGCTTTCATGGAAAGAGGCCGCCAAGCACCGCACATTTGTCTATTCGACCTATTTGTCCCGTGGAATTCAAAGAATTCCCGGGATAAAATCCCCGCAATCCTCTGGATTGCAGGGGACCGTCTGCTTCGGTTTGCATTTAATTAAACCGAGGTCCGACCTCGGCCCCGATTGTCGAGGTCGGACCTCGAGCACAAGGGCGTGTCGCTACAGCTAAAATGCAATCCCTCGCAGACTTTTGCCAAAAAATCCCTGATAGTCTGTTTTAACAGAGACTTGCAGTGCTAATTTGGTCAAACCAAGCCACCCCCACTTGGATTTGTCTGCTCTGCAGACATGAGCAGTGCAGGGACACGTACTGCGAAATATGTGAAGCGATGAGAATATTGATTAGAAAAAAAGGGTTTACGCTGGTAGAGGTGGCTTTGACGGTCGGTTTGACGTCCATAATAGCTTTGTCCATCTATGCGTCTTTAAGCTACGGGTTGACGATATGGCAGAGGGTGCAAGCCGGCCTGGCCGAAGAAGATGCAGCCTTGTTTTTTTCTAAGTTGAACGACGAGCTCGATGACGTATTTAAATATCCGGGCTTTGAGTTGGTAGGAAATAGCAGCGAAGTGAAGTTCCCCACGATCATATCAGATAGTCTTCATTATCCGGATACAGGCCGAGGCCTGGGCATGGTTAAATACGTTTTTGATGAAAATGCCGGGAGTATCCAAAAGGCGCATCTTTCTATTAGCGATATCTACGAGGGCCGTCAACCTTTGCCCACATCTGTTCTTGCTGATATTTCTGCGTTAACTTTTTCGTATTATTTTCTGGATAAAGAGAAGGAGGCTTATATCTGGTCCGCTGAATGGCCGCCGCAAGAGGGTGCGCCGGAAAATCCGGTTTTGCCGTTGGCCGTGCGTATTGGATTAAGTTTTCAAAAAGGCGACAGGATATATGAATACAATCAGACCTTTTCTTTGCCGCTTGCGCGGTAATGAAGGAAGCATCCTTGTCATCACTTTCTGGGCGTTGTCTTTTTTGTCATTTTTTGCGGTGACTATCGGGTTCATGGCGCGTCAAAAAATGGCCTTAGCCGAAAAGCTGGACCAGCGGGCCAAGCTTCGGCTGGTGGCCGCAGCCGGAGCCCAAAAAGGACTGTTGGAATTAAAAAAACCGGACCTAGATCCGAATGTTGATTCTTTTAAAGAGCCATGGGCTCAATCCAGCGGCCTTGTAGATGCCGGGGCGGGAGATCCTTTTTTTAAAGTTACCATTATCGATGAGGAAAGAAAAATAAATATCAATACGGCCGGGCCGGATGTGTTAAATAGGTTTTTTAAAATTGTATTGGATTGTTCTGACAGCGATGCCGAGAGCCTATCTTCTGCGATCATCGATTGGAGAGATGAGGATTCGATCGTTTTGGCGCAGGGCGCCGAAGACAGCTACTATGAAGGGCTTAAATATCCCTATGAATGCAAGGATGCAAAGTTTGATATTATTGATGAATTGTTGCTTGTTCGAGGCATTACCGCTACAATATATCGGGATATAAAAGATCATGTAACGCCCTACGGCAGCGGGGCTGTCAATGTCAATACAGCCTCACGTGTCGTGTTGTTGTCATTGGGCTTGAATGAAAAACTTGCAGATAAGATCTTGGCCTTTAGGAACGGCGAAGATGCGCTTGAGGGTACCGAGGACGACAGGTATTTTTCCAATGTTGCCGGTATCGCCTCCGAGCTTGGCCGTGATGTAAAACTTGAGCAGGAAGACTCGGTTGAAATGCTGTCAAACCTTGTCGCAGGCGGTTTTATCGGAGTAACATCCAGTAATTTCATGATAACAAGCCGGGCAGGCTACGAATATAAAAAGGGCGCTGTCCGTATTGAATGTATTTTCGAGAGGATCCAAACAGAGTCAGTGTCGGGTTATAGCGGCAAGTTAAAATACTGGCGCATTGATCATGAAAATCAGTAACCTTTTTTTGAATTTTCCCTCTATCGGTTCGTTCCCTTCATTGAAGGTAAAAGAAGCGCTTTGTTTTGATTTTATCACCGACGCGGTCAAGATCGCGGCCTTGAAGCCATCCGGCACAAAAAAGGTGATCAGCGATCTGTTGTATAAGGATGTCCGGGGCCTGGCGCAAGAGGAGGTGGCCGGTGTACTGCGGGATTTCCTTGAGCGCAAGCGCTTGAAAGATTTTACGGCCGTGGTCACGATCCCGTCTCATCTTGTGATCACCAAGAATATCGAGATACCATCGCAGGACCCAAAAGAGATCAGGGATATAATCAATCTTCAGGCCGGAAGGCTGACGCCTTATTCCCGTCAAGAGGTCATAATCGATTATGTGCGTATCGGGTCTTTCAGGCAGAGTTATACAAAGCTTTTATTGGTGATCGTAGCCAAAGACGTAATAGGAAAACAGCTTGCGCTTTTGAGCCAGGCCGGGGTTAAGGCAACGAGGGCCGTCCTTTCATTGGAGGCCATAGGCAGCCTGATCCATCAGTATCTGAAGCTTGAGATCCAGGAGTCCCCATATTGCGTGATCCATACTGATACGACTACCACGGATTTCGGTATTTTTTTAAAGAACAGGCAGATTTTTTTAAGGAGTATCCCCATAGGGGCCCATCAGCTGCTTACAGAGAAAGAAAAGCACCTTAGCCGTTTTATTGATGAGCTGAAAAAATCATTTGATGCCTATAACGTAGAAGATATAGAAACCAGCCCGACGCTCGTCGTCTTTACCGGAGCCATCGAAGGTTTGAAGGACCTGGAAGTCATGATGCTGGATGCCTTCAGGATGCCGATACGCTTGGTTTGTGTTTCGGACCTGGTCCCGCACAGCAGCTATGTCACTAAAGAAAGCATAGCTCCCCGCGAGATATCGATGTTAGGCGTTTTGGCTGCGCCGTTTAGATTAGACGAATCACTCATTAATCTTGTGCCCGAAGAAGTAAAATTAAGGATCTCCTTGGAGGAGCGCGGGCGCGAACTCATAAAGACCGGTGTCATGGCTATGATCGTCCTTCTTTTTCTTTTTGTCTCTTTCTTGGCTAATCTTTATTTTAAAGCAGAATATTTGAAGAACCTGACATCAAAATATAAAAATTTGAATGAAGAGGCTTCGGGGATCGAAAGGGATTTTTCAAAATTAAGGATCATACGCAATTATCTGTCTTCACGCGGCAGATCTTTAAATATCTTGGCTGAATTGTATGACCTGACCCCTCTGGAGATATCTTTGACCAATATCCGGCTCAAAGACAAAGATTCTTTTTCGGTGAGGGGGCAGGCTACGTCGATGTCCAGCGTATTTTCTTATATAACGGAGCTTGAAAAGTCGGCGTATTTCAAGAGTGTCAAGACCAAATATACTTCTAAGAAAAAGGTTCAGAACCAGGACATCGTTGATTTTGAGCTTGTCTGCGCGTTGGAGGGGATTGCAGAGGAGGGGGCGTGATCGCGGCATATCTAGCACGGTTAAACAAAAGGGAAAGGCTTGTTTTTTATGGAGCCGCCATTTTTATCAGCCTTGCTTTTATCGACCGCCTGATAGTGGGGCCGGTTTTTTCAAAAATGAAGGCCTTAGATGACCGTATAGGGCAGGAAAGCGAGCTTATAAGAAAAAATGCGCGCATCGCGGCGGAGAAAGGGAGAGTAGCAGCTGTTTCGTCCCAAATGAGCGCTTATTCGCGTAAGACCGGAACCCAGGAAGAGGAAGTGGCATATTTATTGGGTGAGGTGGAAAAACTTGCCCGCAAGACGTCTCTTTATATCGTGGATATGAAACCTTTGGGGGTCAGCGAGGATCAGGTGAGCCGCAAATATTCGGTTGACCTTAATTGCGAAGCGCAGATGGAGCAGATCATGGGCTTCATGTATGAGGTCGAGAATTCTTCCGTGCTATTTTTTGTCGAGAGTTTCAACATCACGCCCAAATCCACGGATTCAAGCATTGCCAAGTGCAATATGCGTATTTCAAGCGTTGTTTTTTTATGAGCACAAACCTTTTAGCCGGCCAAATGGATTATGTATTTTTTTGTTACGGCGCTTCTTTTATTTTTTTAGGCGCTGTCTGCCTGGCTATACTTAGGCGCTCTCCGGATGCCAAGAGGCTTCCTTGGTTTTGGCTTGGGCTTTTTGGTTTTGTGCACGGCTTAAATGAGTGGATGGACATGGTTGCTGTCTCGCTGGGAGACAGTTTTTATTTGAGGACAGTCCGTCTGGTTGTTATGATTGCATCTTTTGTCTGCCTTATGGAATTTGGCCGCAGAGGGTATTCGGAGGCATCAGGTAGACGGATAAGCGCAGGTTTTTACGTGTTATTTTTTGTCGCGGCATCTCTTGGGTTATTGTCCGGCTGGGAAGGCATCAATGCTGCGAGCCGCTACTGTTTTGGCCTTGTAAGCGGTGTGTGGGCTGCCTATATTTTTCTTTCTTTTAAAAGCGATAAAGCCGCGGCCCCTTTAAATAGATTTTCCGTCAACTTATTAAGAATAGCGGGCATATCTTTATTGCTTTACGGGTTAACTACAGGGTTGATCGTCCCGCACGCAAAGTTTTTTCCTGCAAATATAATTAACACAGGGAGTTTTATCGATCTGATACATCTGCCGGTGCAGTTGTTCAGGGGCATATTTGCTTTTATCCTGTCGGCAGCGGTTGCCCTCTATGCCATTAATCAGGGCCTGGAGGCTTTTTTAAGGCATGGCAGGGTGAAAGAAAAGCGCCTTATTATTTTTTCTATTTTTTCTTTTGCCGGCGCTCTTGTATTGTTTTTCCTTGGGTGGATGTTTATCGATGGTTATGGCAGGCGAATAGCCGAAGAAGAAAGAGACACCAGGTATTTAAAAGCAAAGGTTTTTGTCCAGTTTGTTCACGCGGCTATCGGCAAGCTGGAGACAATGGAGTCGCTCGCTAACGCTCCGTATATCAGTGATTTTTTGGTTGATATTTCAAATCGGCAAAAAAATATTGAGATTGTAAATGATGTCCTGGACCGCTATAAAACAGCTCTTAAGGCAGAGGTTTGTTATCTGATGGATGCCTCGGGCAGTACTGTAGCCTCTTCCAACAGGGACTCGGAAGATAGTTTTGTAGGCAAAAATTATGCCTTCCGTCCGTATTTTCAGCAGGCAATACAAGGCAATCGCGGGCTCTATTTGGCCTACGGCATTACAACCAATAAACGCGGGATATATGTCTCTTATCCTGTTTTTGATCAGGCCCAGAGGAGCATTGTCGGTGTTGCTGTGGCCAAGGCCGCTATCTATGACATCGAGCAGTTTTTCCGTACGTATAATTATGTCTTTTTAGTAAGCCCCGATGGGCTTATTTTTGTTTCCAGCAGGCCGGAATTGATATTTAAGTCTTTTAAAGACTTATCCGGCCGGGAAAAAGAGAGGCTCGTGGAGTCCAGGCAGTTTGGCGAAGGGCCGTGGGATAATGCCGGTTTCAGGGAAAGGGATGATCTCGCCGGAACTATTCTTTACCAGGGCAAACAATTCTTTTTTGCTCCGTATGATGTAAAAGAATTGCCGGGTTGGAAGATCTATGTTCTGGATGATCGCAGTACTGTACCGATAATGCGCTTTGCGCTTATCGTGGTTTTCATAAGCTTCTTGTTGGTCATAGCCGTTATTGCTATGTTTATTTTTAAGCTATCCCAGGATATGGTCCATCTGCTGTCTTCGGAGGTATTGTATGAGACCCTTGTCGAGAGTTTATCTGATTCTGTCCAACTTTTCAACAGGGAAGGCAGGTGTGTTTCTATCAATAATAGCGGGTTGCGTATGACAGGGCGCAAGAAAGAAGATGCCATGGGGAGTCTTTTTGAGGATTTCTGGCCTAGTGAATACAGCGATAAGATGAGGAAGGTCATCCAGGGAGTTCTTGAAGGCAACCAGCAGAATCTCGAGGGGCAGATGGCAAAAAGCGACGGCTCGATCATCATAAAATCGGTTACATTGACGCCTATTTTTGAAGATGCTGGCGAGATAAGATATTTTATCTGTGTTGCGCGGGATATTACAGAAGACCATCGGTCAAGGGACCGCCTTACACAATCTTCAAAAATAGCCACCGTGGGCGCATTGGCCACCGGCGTATCGCATGAGTTCAATAATGTTTTAGAGATCATCCTGGGGAACGCGGAGATGGCTTATGTTTCCAAAGATCCGGAAGCAATGAAACAGGCCTTAAAAATTATCATCGATTCTGCCCGGCGCGCGGCCTGGATCGTAAAGAGCATGCTTGATTTCTCCGGCAAGGCTTCCGAATCCAGGGAATTCATAGATATAGTGGAATTGATAAAACAGAATCTGGTGCTTTTGAACAAAGTTTTTGAGGTTAACGGGATCATGGTGGAGACTCATTTTAAAGAGGCGCCGCGGGTTTACTGCAATCCCGGCAAGATATCACAGGCTTTCGTCAACATTATGATCAATGCTCGTGATGCTATGCGGGGCTTAGATGAGAAAAGGCTCGTGATATCTGTCGAGCATGTGGCAGATCCTGCCGAAGTGGTCATCTCTTTCAAGGATTCGGGCTGCGGTATAAGTGAAGACATAAAAAGCAGGTTATTCGGCCCGTTTGTGACGACTAAGGGTATTTTGGGCGGCGGCGAAGAGAAGCAGCCCGGAGTTGGGCTTGGGTTATTCGTAGCATACGGCATTGTAAAGCAACACAACGGCAATATTACCGTGGAATCAAAAGAGGGCGAGGGAGCAAAGTTCACTATTTTCCTGCCGATCTTTTCAGGGGAAGAAAAACCGGCCCGCAAAGAAACAGTGTAACGTGTGCTTAAATATAAGCAAGTTGACTCCTTGTCTAAGCACCCCCACCGTTTTGTTTCGCTTTGCGAAAGCAAAACGAAACAGTGGGGATAGACTTCGGAGTTAATTTTGTAGGGAATAAAAACCTGAAATAGGCAAAATCAAGGAGCTGATATGA
>JACRLT010000007.1 GCA_016235185.1 Candidatus Omnitrophota bacterium | reverse complement strand
TCTAAAGAATAAATGGGTGTTCGAGGACTTTAACAAATTTAAATTAGCGCCAAGTCTATAACAACACAGTCGTTAGAGTAGAGATATTTGACTTTTAACATAGGAGGATCGATGTCAGGTCATTCGAAGTGGGCAAGCATCAAACACAAAAAGGCTGCGATCGACGCCAAGCGCGGCCAGCTTTTTACCAAGGTGATAAAAGAGTTGACTGCGGCTGCGCGTTCAGGCGGAGGCAATGTGGATACGAATATCCGTCTGCGTACTGCTATTTCAAAAGCCAAAGAATCCAATATGCCTTCGGATAATATCGAAAAGGCAATTATGAGAGGCACGGGCGAACTTCCCGGGATAACCTACGAAGAAGCGTCGTACGAAGGTTATGGACCGGCAGGCATAGCCATCATGATTGATGTTGTTACAGACAACAAAAATAGGACTACGGCCGAGCTGCGGAACCTAATGTCGAAAAAAGGCGCCAATATGGCACAGGCAGGCGCAGTAAGCTTCCTCTTTCAGAAAAAAGGCTATATCGTGGTCGAGAAAACCTCTGTGGGTGAAGACAAACTTATGGACATTGTCCTTGAAGCAGGCGCTGAAGACATGAAATCTGATGACCCGAAGATCTACGAGATCACCTCACAGCCGCAAGACATGGAAACAGTTAAAAAAGCGATCGAAGAAAAGAAAATACCGCTCCTGTCGGCGGAAATTACCATGCTGCCTTCAACGACGATAAAGATAACGGATAAAGCCACGGCAAACACTATCCTTGGCCTTATGGATGTCTTGGAAGAACACGAAGACGTACAGCACGTATATTCTAACTTTGATATCCCCGACGAATTAATTGAGGGATAAAATGGCATGCTCATTTTAGGCATAGACCCGGGCCTTAATACAACAGGATATGGCCTGATAGAAACCAGGGATAACGGCTTTGCTTTAAAAAGCTCGGGATTTATCAAAACCAGCGCTTCTGTTGGCTTGCCGGATCGTCTGGACAAAATTTACACGCAGCTCGCGGCGATCCTGGACAAATACAGGCCGGATGCCATGGTATTAGAAAAACTTTACGCACACTACAAGCACCCTGTGACTGCGGCTCTCTTAGGACACGCCCGCGGTGTCATCTGCATGCTTTCAAAGCAGAAAAATATAGCTTTTTTCGAATATCCGGCGACCCGGGTAAAGAAAATGACTACCGGCAGCGGCCATGCCTCAAAACTTCAAATGCAGAAAATGATCGAATATACGTTCGGCGCTAAAGAAAAGTCTTTCGGCCCGGCTGACACAACTGACGCGATATCGCTGGCTATAACGCATGCTTATATTTTAAGGGCAAAGATATGATAGTCCGTATTACGGGAAAAATAATAGAGAAAAAACCGCAATCAATAATCCTTGAAAACAACGGCTTTTCTTATGAGATCTTTATGCCGGTGATCACTTTATCAAGGATCGAAGAGAACTTGACCGAAGACGGCCACGTAAAACTCATTACGTACCACTACCATCAGGTTGAACCTTCGCGCAGCATCCCGGTCCTGATCGGTTTTTTAAACGAGATAGAAAAAGAATTTTTTGAAGTATTTATCACCGTATCCGGCATCGGGCCAAAGGCCGCCCTTCGGGCCCTGAATATGCCGATCTCGGAGATCGCAGCCGCTATCAATGATGCGGACATCGACTTCTTGCGAACTTTGCCCGGCATAGGGCCACAACGCGCCAAAGAGATTATCGCCAAACTCCAGGGGAAGATCGGGCGCTTCGGCCTTCTGCAGGATTCTACGGCAAAGGCGCCAAAGGCCGAGCAAAAATGCCTGATCGACGAAGCGATCGAAGTCCTGGCACAGCTGCAGTACAAAAAGAACGAAGCCAAAGAGATGGTCAATCTGGCCTTAAAAAAACAACCACACATAAAAGACGTGGAAGAACTTTTGAACATCGTTTATAAACAGAAGGTGGATCATGGAAGAAACATTAGAACTTGAAAAGATCAAATCATCGGTAGAGTCGCTCATATTTATCAGCAATAAGCCGCTGACCATAGACGACCTAAAACAACTTTTTGAAGATGTGGACCACTCGAGGCTGCGAGACATCATCGAAACATTAAAAAAAGAGCACGCAGAGAGGAATAGCGGCTTGCGCATCGTTGAAATTGCCGGCGGATACCAGATGGTTACGTCGCCGGATAATGCCGGCATCATTAAAAATTTTTATAAAATAAAAAATACGGAGAAGTTGAGCGGGCCGTCTTTGGAGACTTTGGCTATCATTGCTTATAAACAACCGGTGACGCGCGTTGATATCGAGGCCATACGCGGGGTTAACGTTGACGGCGTAGTCAAAAGCCTCATGGAGAAAAACCTGATAAGGGTAGTGGGAAGAAAAGAGGTCATAGGCAGGCCTTTTGTCTACGGCACCACGCGTTTATTCCTGGATTATTTCGGCCTGAAATCCTTAGATGAACTGCCCAAGATAGAAGAATTTGCCCAGCAAGACATGGTCCTGGATATGAAGCTTGCCAGCGGCGATGCGGAGATCACCCCGCTGACCCAGGAAGAAGAAATAAAATTCCAGGAGGAACGGAAGATCGAGACAGAAATGCAAAAAAATACAGTCCCTGCGGATGAAAAACAGCCGGAGGAAAATCCCGGACCGCAAGCCGAAGAAAAAACTGGAGGGCAAGAATAAATGGAGATCAACAAGATCCGTAATATAATTGACGGCCTTGATAAAAAGATCGTTAACCTTCTTAACAGCAGGGCAGAAAAGATCCTTGAGATCGGCAAGCTGAAAAATAAACAAAAAAAATCTATCTACGCGCCTGCAAGGGAAAAAGAGATACTTGAAAAGATCTCAAAGATAAACAAGGGGCCGCTTAAAAACGATTGCCTGAAGGCGATCTATAGAGAGGTAATGTCTGCGGCTTTATCTTTGGAAAAACCCATAGTCATCGCATACATGGGGCCGCAAGCGACATTTTCCCATCAAGCGGCTATAAAGAAATTCGGATCGTCCGTGAACTATCTTGCTTGCAACACAATAGGGGATGTCTTTTCCGAGGTGGAAAAGGACAACGCCGACTACGGCGTTGTGCCTATTGAAAACTCGATTGAAGGGGCGATCTCGCACACGTTGGATATGTTGGTCGACTCGGACTTAAAGATCTGTTCGCAGATCATGCTCGACATCTCACACAACCTTTTAGCTCGCTGCGCTAAAAAAGATATCAGGCGCATATACTCCAACCCTCAAGTATTCGGGCAGTGCCGTCTTTGGCTGGAATCTAACCTGCCACAAGCGAAATTAATAGAAGTTTCAAGCACTACACGGGCCGCGCAGATAGCGTTAACTGAAAAAAATTCGGCCTGCATAGCATCGCTTTTGGCAGCAAAAGTTTACGGCCTAAAAATTGTGGCAAGCGACATAGAGGATAGCCCGCATAACATTACGCGCTTCTTGGTAATCGGCAAATTCGAAGCACAAGCTACAAAATATGACAAGACGTCCATAGTATTCTCTATAAAAGATAAGGTCGGCGCGCTTCATGATATGCTTGTGCCTTTTAAAAAATACAGGATCAATTTGACCAAAATAGAATCCAGGCCTTCCAAGAGGAGGGCATGGGATTATTTCTTCTTCGTAGACCTCATCGGCCATGTAGCCGACAAAAACGTAAAAAAGGCGCTTGATGAACTGGAAGAAAAGTGTAAATTTTTGAAAGTATTGGGATCATACCCTTTAAGTGAATAACATGCAATCCTATCTGATCAGAAAAGATATTTTAAACATCGAAGCCTACAAACCGGGTAAGCCCATCGAAGAAGTCGAGCGCGAGCTGGGATTAAAAGGCGTTGTCAAGCTGGCCTCTAACGAAAATCCTCTTGGGCCATCGCCAAAAGCTATAAAAGCGATACAAAAAAACCTAAAATCCCTCAACCGCTACCCCGAAGGGACCTGCTCTTATTTAAAAGGGAAACTGGCCAAGGCTTTGGGTGTGAAAAAAGAGAATCTTATCTTCGGGAACGGCTCGGATGAGCTTATCGACATCATTTTAAAGACCATAAAAAACCCAGGCGCCGAGATAGTGACAAGCGATACCACTTTTGTCGAATATAAGATCTGCGGTGAGATCATGGGATTTACAGTCAAATGCGTGCCATTGCGCGATTTTACGTTCGACCTTGACGCCATAAAAGCCGCGATAACAAAAAATACGAAAGTTATTTTCATCGCTAACCCCAATAATCCTACAGGGACATACGTCAATGCTCAAAAAGTTACCGGCTTTTTGAACGATATCCCCAAAGATATCCTTGTGGTATTCGATGAGGCCTACATAGAATTCGTAACAGAAGATGATTTTCCAAACCTCATTCCTTTGATCAATAAAAAGAACATCGCAATACTTAGGACATTCTCTAAAATTTACGGCCTGGCAGGCCTGCGCATAGGTTACATGATAGCCCAAGAAAAATTTATAGAATATGCCCAACGCGTGCGCCAGCCGTTTAACGTAAATTCGCTTGCGCAGGCAGCAGCAGGCGCCGCGCTTGACGACAAAAGCTTTGTGAAAAAAACCCGAAGTTGCGTAGCAAAAGAAAAAAAGTTTCTTTATACTACATTCCTGAAATTTGGGATCTGGTTTAAAAAGAGCGCCGCCAATTTTATCTTTGTCCGGATGAATGCCGATACGCAAAAAGTCTTCCGTAAATTATTAGAAAAAGGCGTCATCATACGGGAGATGAGCCAGTATGGCCTCAATAACTATGCACGCATCACCGTGGGTACAAGAAAAGAAAATTTAAAACTGATCAAAGCTTTGGAGGAATTATGATCATTGTCTTGAGGCCGGATGCAACAGAAGCTGACATAAACCATATAGTTGACCGCGCGCAAAAACTGGGATTAAAACCCCACATTTCTAAAGGTACGGAAAGAACGATCATAGGCCTCATCGGGCCCGAGGATGCCCTGCGCGCCGTGCCATTAGAGGCTTTTCCCGGGGTAGAAAACGTCATACCTGTCCTTGCCCCGTACAAACTGGTCTCGCGTGAATTTCAAAAAGAAAACTCGGTCATCAGCATAACCGAACACCTGAAGATCGGCACAAAAAAGATCATTCTTTTTGCCGGCCCATGTGCCATAGAGAACGAAGAACTACTGCTTGAGATCGGTGAAGAGGTTAAGTTCGCAGGCGCCTCTGTACTTCGCGGCGGGGCCTTCAAACCCCGTACATCTCCGTATGCATTTCAGGGATTAGGAGAACAGGGATTAAAGATCCTGCACCGCGTAAGCAAAAAATTAAGCTTACCGACAGTGACAGAAGTAATGGATCCCAGGCATGTCGGGCTGGTAGCCGAATACGCGGATATACTCCAGATAGGGGCGAGGAACATGCAAAACTTCAGCCTCCTGAAAGAAGTCGGCATGACAAAAAAACCGGTACTTTTAAAACGCGGCCCTTCGTCTACTGTTAAGGAACTCCTTATGTCAGCCGAGTACATAATGTCCGAAGGTAATCATAATGTCATCCTGTGCGAACGCGGTATAAGGACCTTTGAAGACTCCACCCGCAATACCCTTGACTTAAGCGCCATACCTGTTGTCAAACAACTATCGCATTTGCCTATCATCGTAGACCCCAGCCACGCGGCAGGGAAGTGGTCCCTTGTAGGCCCATTGGCAAAAGCAGCGGTCGCTGCCGGCGCAGACGGCCTGATCATTGAAGTCCACACAAAACCGGAAGAAGCCCTGTCTGACGGCGCTCAATCACTGCTCCCGGAAAAACTTACTCAACTTATGAATGAATTAGAAAAAATCGCCCTGGCTATACACAGAGAAATATAAGGTACTTGTAATGAAACTTTTCAACAAGATCACCATTGTCGGAGTAGGATTGCTGGGCGGCTCTATTGGCCTGGCTGTAAAAAAGAAAGGTCTGGCCCAGGAGGTCATCGGATTTTTTAGAAATAAGAAAAAGATCGCATCCGCGGTTAGAATGGGCGTGATCGACCGTGGCACCTGCGATCTTAAAAGGTGTATAGAAGAAAGTGATCTGGTAATTCTCTGTTCGCCGGTAAGCGATATCATCAAAAAATTAAAACTTATAAAAAAATTTGGCGCTAAAAATATCCTGATCACGGACACAGGCAGCACGAAACAGGAGATCGTCAAGGCTGCGCGCGGATTAAACTTCGTAGGCTCGCATCCCTTGGCAGGCTCCGAGCAAAGCGGTATCACTTATGCCAGGCATGGACTCTTTTCGGGCTCCATATGCATACTGACGCCAACAGGCAAAGAGGCGTCGACTTCCACCAAACGCATAGCTTTATTCTGGAAACACCTTGGGGCTCACGCGGTCATGTTAAGCCCACAGGAACATGACAACATCCTATCCTTTACCAGCCACCTTCCACATGCTGCAGCTTTTTCGTTAATATACGCCATCCCGCAAGCATACCTGAAATTTTGCGCAGGCGGCCTTAAAGACACAACGCGCATAGCTATGTCTAACCCGGATGTCTGGCTTGATATTTTTACATCAAATAAAAATAACATGCTAAAGGCTATACGCTTGTTTGAAAGATCCTTAAGCGAATTTAAAAAGGCCCTCGCCCAGGATAATAGGCAGAAACTTCTTCTGTTCCTAAAAAATGCCGCAGATATAAGAAGCCGCATTACACAAGATCCATGACGGCCCTAAAACCTATTATCGCCATTGACGGCCCTGCCGGTTCAGGCAAAAGTACCATTGCCAAACTCGTCGCAAAAAAATTAGGGCTTTCCTATATCGACACAGGGGCGATGTACCGCGCTTTAGCCCTAAAGGCAAAAAAAGCCAATGTCGACTTTAGAGACGAAGGGAATATCGCAGAACTCGCAAAAACAATAGACATCGACCTTCGTTATGACGCAAAAACAGGTCAACTTACAGTCTTACTCGAAGGCCGCGATGTTTCAGAGGAGATCCGCAAACCATACATCACCGATGAAGTCTCGTCAATCGCCAAAATAAAAGAAGTCAGAGAGCATATGGTCACTTTACAGAGAAGGCTGGCGCAAGGCAAAAGATCGATCCTGGAAGGCCGCGACATAACGACCGTAGTATTCCCGGATGCCTATAAAAAATTTTATCTTGATGCGGACCCGGATGAGCGCATCAGGCGCCGCTATCTTGAGATGAAGGAAAAAAATATGCCTGTCGAAGAATCAAACGTCAAAATAAACATTGAGAAAAGGGACAGGATCGATTCAACGCGCGAGCATGCTCCGCTAAGACGCGCAAAAGACGCGGTCTATATAGACACCACAAAGTTATCAATAGACGAGGTCGTCAACCGCGTCATAGAAGAAATAAACAAACCATGAACCAACAGCTTATCCGCAATTTTTCCATCATCGCGCATATAGACCACGGCAAATCCACACTGGCAGACCGCATACTTGAATTTACCGGTGCTATCGACAAGCGCAGCTTCCACAATCAGCTTCTAGACGATATGGATATCGAGCAGGAAAGAGGCATTACCATCAAGGCCTCTGCGGTAACGCTTAAATATCCGGCGCAGGACAAGTTTGAGTATACGTTAAACCTTATCGACACGCCCGGACATGTGGATTTTACTTATGAAGTTTCAAAATCCCTGGCGGCCTGCGAAGGCGCCCTTCTTTTAGTTGACGCATCGCAAGGCATCGAGGCCCAGACCGTAGCTAATTTTTTTCTTGCTCGTGAACACAACTTAAAGATCATTCCTGTCATTAATAAAATAGATATAGCCGGTATTGATATCGAGCGTGTTAAGGAACAGATACGGGTTATCTTAAGGATGGAGGACAGCGAGATACTGTTAGCATCTGCCAAGGAAGGCATAGGGATAAAAGAGATATTAGAACACGTTGTCAGAACAGTCCCCGCTCCTGCCGGCGCAAAAGTAAACCCGCTGCAGGCGCTAATTTTTGACTCGACATTCGACATCTATAAGGGTGTGATCATATATGTCAGGCTTTTTAACGGTGAATTGAGAGTGGGAGACAATATCACTATGATGCAAGCCGGTGAGGTTTACACAGTGGAAGAAATAGGTATTTTCAAGCCCGCAATGGTGAAAGTAGATGAACTTACTTCCGGAGAGGTAGGCTATATCACGGCCAATATCCGCGACCCCAAGGAGATAATGATAGGGGATACCGTGACACTTACCGCTACTCGCGCTGCAGCGGCTTTGCCTGGATACAAAAAGGTAAAACCTCTAGTGTTCTGCGGCATTTATCCGGTCAACTCAAAAGACTTCCCGGATCTAAAGATCGCAATGGAAAAACTTAGCCTCAATGATTCCTCATTTGTTTTCGAACCGGAGACTTCGCAATCCTTTGGATATGGTTTTCGCTGCGGCTTTTTAGGACTGCTGCATATGGAGATCATACAGGAAAGATTGGAAAGAGAATACAACCTGAATCTAGTTCTTACCACCCCTAACGTCGTCTATCGCATTACAACACGAAAGAACGAGGTAATGGAGATCGATAACCCAGCAGACCTACCGGAGCCCCCTGACATTGAACTAGCCGAGGAACCTTTCGTGCGCGTCTTCATGATCGTACCGACTAACTCCATTGAAGAAGTATGCGAGCTCACCAAGCAAAGAAGGGGAGAGTTCGTCGCTAATGACTACCTGGGAGAAGACAGGGTAAAGATCGTATTCGAGATGCCTTTAGCCGAGATCATCGTAGACTTCTACGACAAGATAAAATCAGTTACGCGCGGCTACGGCTCGCTTGACTATGAATTCCAGAGGTACAAACCAACAAAACTGGTCAAACTAGACATCCTTATCAATGGCAAAATTTGCGACGCGTTTTCTTGCCTTATATATAAAGATAAGGCCCAATCAAAAGGCCGCATGCTCGTTGAAAAACTGCGGGAGCTTATCCCGAGACAATTATTCCTCATCAGCCTGCAGGCCGCTATCGGCGGGACAATACTCGCCTCTGAAAAGATAAGGCCCGTTGGAAAAAACGTAACTGCCAAATGTTACGGGGGAGACATCACCCGTAAAAGAAAACTCTGGGAAAAACAAAAAGAAGGAAAAAAGAGGCTCAAGCAGGTCGGCAGCGTAGAAATACCACAAGAGGCGTTTCTGGCAGCACTTAAAATATAACCGGAGAAAACTCATGTTCATCAAGTTAGACACAAAAAAGAAGGCTTTCTTTAAAGAAACTTTTGAGACCATAGGCACTGCAGTTATCCTGGCGCTGATCATCCGGTCTTTTATCGTCCAGCCTTTCAAGATCCCTACGGGCTCCATGGAACCTACTCTTATGCCGGGAGACAGGATACTCGTTGTCCGCTATATTTACGGCTTAAGGATACCTTTTACATTTAAAAGCGTGGCGAAATTCAAAGATCCGCAAACCGGAGATATCATCGTCTTTAATTACCCAGAAGAGACAAAGAGGGCATTTATCAAACGCTGCATCGGCACACCCGGCGATGAAATAGAGATAAAAAACGGCGAGATATGGCTTAATAAATCTCCCCTAAAAAAACAGCCTGTGAACAAAATATACTATTACAACCGCGGCGAATTCGGCCAAGAGGGCAAAGCAATAAAGATCCCGCAAGATTCATTTTTTGTTTTAGGAGACAACAGCGCCTCTTCAAAAGACTCTCGCTACTGGGGATACTTAGATGCTAAGTACTTGATAGGAAAAGCGGTCATGATCTACTGGCCGCTTAATAGGATAAGACTCTTAAAATGAGGCCAACCGGTTTTCCGGTAAAAACCGGCAAACAGGCAAACAGGCAAACTGGTAAACCAAAACATGACGTTTGCAAATAAAATCACGCTATTTCGGATCATCAGCATCCCATTTTTCATCGCCTGCCTTATTTTTTACACGCCGGAGAAATCTTATCTGAAATATGCGGCCTTGGCCATATTTCTGTTAGCCATAGTTTCTGATGCCGTTGACGGCTATATAGCCCGCACTAAAAGACAAAAAACAAAAGCAGGCGCCATCCTCGACCCTCTGGCGGACAAAGCGCTCTTGATCACGGCCTTTATCTTCACCTACCACATAAGCAAAGAGTATTTCTCTGTAGTGTTACCGTTGTGGGTGCTTTTGGTCGTGATCAGCCGTGACGTTATCATACTTGTAGGCAGCGGCATCATCCTGACAATACGTGACGACATTCAGATAAAGCCTACATGGTGGGGAAAACTTACGACGTTTTTTCAGATGATCACCATTATCGCCGTCATTCTAGAATTGAATTTTTCTGTCTTCCTGTGGTGGGTAGCTTCGATTTTTACAGTTATTTCCGGAATTGATTATGCACGCAAAGGCATAAACACTATCAACTCCCTTGATTATGGACGCAGCAATCATAAAACTATTGATAGGCCTATTAGTTAGCTATCTTTTAGGCTCGATTCCCACGGCGTATATTTTTGGCAAAGCCGCCAGAGGTATCGACCTGCGCCAGCACGGCTCGGGCAATTTAGGCGCGACCAATGCTTTTCGTGTACTGGGCAAAGGCGTAGGGACGATCGTCCTATCCATTGATATTCTTAAAGGAACAGCCACAGTCCTGATCGCGGAGAGTTTTTTTTATAACGTTGATGCGGCTATTTCCAGGGACCTTTATATCTGCCTTGCCGCCATTACAGCTGTTGCCGGACACAACTGGACTGTCTTTATGGGATTTAAGGGAGGTAAGGGAATAGCTACAAGCCTGGGCTCACTTATCGCGTTTTCTATACTTATCGCAGGATTCGCCCGAGTTGTTTTGATCATTATTTTTCTCTGGTTAGCCATATTTTTGTCAACGGGCTTTGTATCCCTGGCATCTGTTATCTGTTCCATTACTCTGCCGGGCCTTGCCATTTTTTTTCAACTTTCCAAAGAGATCACAGCTTTCTTAACGTTATTAGCAATTTTCTCTATCATCCGACATAAGTCTAACATTTCCAAGCTATTACGAAAAAAAGAAAACCGCTTTAACACCAAAGCCTTCTTCACGAAAATACTTGGATAGCCGCATTACGGTTTTTCCCCTTTAGTGCTGATCAAAACCCAGATCTAAATTTCCGATCGGCAAGAAAACGCTTTCTAAATAGCCTTGTCTAGCGTTGAATTTACCGGTTCTCATATGTTATTATTCTCGCGTAAGACAAGAAGGACACAGTAACCCAGCGATCAGTATTAATGTGGCCGGGCGAGTCCAGTAAGTAGAAAGAGAAAAAAATAAGGACAGCTCGGCTATAGTTTTATTATAGGCCACAAAGAGGCGTAACATGAGAGACATGATCTTCAAAAATTTAACGTCGCAGGACAAGAAAAAGAGGGTCCTATGGGCGTCCGAGGTGATCAATGAGGACGGCATACTGACCAGGATCCATAAATACCTTATTTACATCGTAAAAGAAGTCAATAAGGAAGATGCACACAGGACAGAGAGGCCGGAGGTTTTTGTAGTCAAGAACCGCAATACAAAAGAAAAAACAGAGAAATTCCACATCAAGATGAAAGGCAGCGTTTATTGCCTGGCTAAAGATAAATGCTTTTTCGTGTCGTTCTGCCATACGCTAAAGATCGACCTCTGCGAATCACCCCACGAGGCCCACTCGTAATTTCTATTTGCTTAACTCATCGCACCGCAGTATCCCTGCACGCAGACTATTTATGACGCTAAGGCAATGGGCCATGATGATCTCGGCGGCGATTCAGAGTACGTACTGCGCTGCAAACACAAGTCAAACTGCGCCGCTTGACCTGCATTAAATCAATGCTAAAATAGGCATATGTTCCTACAACTCCCATCATACAACAAATAAATGAGACTACGTTTAAACATGGCCAGTCTGCTTGGTTTTTTCATCTGCTGCGGTTTTTTAAATTTCCCAAGGTCTTCCAATGCGTCTAACGAAGAAGATAATTTTGAGTTAGAGCGCCAAACTATGGTTAGAACACAGATAGAAGCGCGGGGTGTAGTTGACTCTCGCGTCTTGGCCGCGATGGCCAAAGTCAAAAGACACCTGTTTGTCCCGCAACATATGCGGCTGCACGCCTACGAAGACAGCGCATTACCTATTGAAAAAAATCAGACCATTTCTCAACCATATATAGTTGGGCTAATGACTGAATTGGCGCATATTAAACCCGGGGATAAAGTCCTTGAGATAGGCACAGGCTCTGGGTATCAAGCCGCTATTTTGGCTGAAATTGCAAAAGAAGTCTACTCTATAGAGATCATAAGAGACCTAGCTGACCAGGCAAGAGAGAGGCTTATAAAACTAGGTTATAAAAATATAGAGGTAAAACACGGCGATGGTTACTTGGGTTGGCCACAAGAGACGCCATATGATGCCATCTTAGTCACAGCCGCCGCACCAGAGATACCCCAGGAACTCGTAAAACAGCTTAAAACCGGAGGCCGCATGGTTTTACCTTTAGGTGATTTTTCCCAAGAATTATACGTGCTCACCAAGAATGCGGACGGCAGCGCAACGAAAGAACGCATCATCCCAGTGCGCTTCGTCCCGATGGTGAAAAAAACAGAGGACAGAAATCAGAAAACAGATAACGGTTTTTTCTGACCTCTGTATCCCACTGTCCCGAATAAGCAGAAAACAGTTTCCCGAACAGAATGGAAACAGTTTCCAAAAACAAAAACAAAAATGAACTTTAGCTTGACAGGTTACGAAAACTGTTCAATAATCTAGCACATCGTATTAGGCAAGGGAAGGCTGTGAAAATCAGCCACAGTCCCGCTGCTGTGAGGGTGGACGAAAGCTTGAAATAGCCACTGTCTTAAGAAGACGGGAAGGCCAAGCGAGTAGAAAGAAACCCGAAGTCAGAAGACCTGCCTGTGCCGCAAAAAGCGGCACACCGGCCCATCAATTAAGGCCGGGTGTACAAAATAATACCTCGCGGAAGGGCCAAAGCATAAAACAGGGTGCAACCCCCGCTCTTGCTTTCACAAGAAAGCGCGGGGGTTTTTTATTGTCGCAGAAAACGACACACTGGCCATTCCGATTGGGCCAGGTGTTAATGGGCATATGAAAAAAATACTTTTTCCTTTGATCTTGTCCTACATTTTAACTTTCCCGGGCTTTGTTCTTGCTGCCGATAATCCAAGTATGAGGATCATTTCCCTGACTCCGGCAACAACTGAAATATTGTTTGCCTTAGGATTAGACGAAGATATCGTGGGAGTAAGTTCATTTTGTAATCATCCTTCGGCTGCGCTGAAAAAAGAGAAGGTCGGGACTTTTAGCCAGGCTAATATAGAAAAGATCCTTTCGCTTAAACCTGACATTATTTTTTGCACAGGCCTTGAGCAGGCACCGATGGTTACAGAACTCAAACAATTAAACCTCAAAGTCTGCGTCTCTGATCCGAGCAACTTTGAAGAACTCTTCGAGTCGATACTTGAGATCGGTAGGCTGACCCACAGAGAAGGCAATGCCGAAACGCTCATTAATAACATGAAGGCTTCTATCATCGAGATAACCTCGAAAGTCAAAAACGCTGCTGAAGATCTTAAGCCCAAAGTCTATGTCGAGTTCTGGCATGACCCCATAATGAGCGCAGGGCGAGGCTCTTTTATAAATGAGCTGATCCTTTTGGCAGGAGGCACCAATATATCAGGCAGCATGCCGCGGGCCTACAGTTTTTTCAGCCCCGAACAAGTGCTGAAACAAGACCCTGACGTCATCATCTTAGCCTACATGACGTCTCAAGAGCCGGTTTCTTTCTTAGAGGCTCGTCTGGGGTGGGACAAGATCAAGGCAGTTAAAAATATGCGCGTTTACAATGATATCAACCCGGATATTATCCTGCGGCCCGGGCCGCGCCTTATAGAAGGCCTCAAAGAAATATACAAAAGGCTCTACCCGTAACCATGAAACCAAACCAGAAGTTAAAACTCCTTTTTCTTATCATTATTTTTTTCGTAGCGGTACTTTTAGGCATAACCAAAGGGTCTGTTAATCTAAGTCAGCGGGAGTTCCCCGCCTGTGAAGGCGGGGAACTCCCGCTGACTTAGAACACGAGGGCTTAGGTGTTCCACAAAAATTAACATTCGGCCTAGACCTCTATCACGACGCGGACCATATCCTGGATGGCTCAATAACAGGAGCTAACGATACATTAAACATCACAAAAACCTCTTTAGGCGTCTACGGCCAGGAAGAGTTCCGCTTCAACGAACACCTTATCATTAAAGCCGGCTTAAGGCATGAGATCGTCAAATATATCTTTGACCAGATCGCTCAAGCCAAACTCAAGGAAAAAAGCAACCTCGCTAAAACCGTATACGACTTGGGCATTGTCCTGCCTTTTGATAAAGAGTCCAGCGCCTTTTTTAACTACTCGACAAGTTTTCGTTATCCGTTGGTCGACGAATTCTACACAAGCTTCAACCCTGACTGGGGAGTCGGAGGGCTCAACTCTTCTCTCAAGCCCCAGACCGGAAAAAACATAGAAGCCGGATTGCGCCATACTTTCATAAACGGTGCGCTTCTCGAGACTAATTACTTCCGCAATAACATTACCGATGAAATCTACCTGAACGCCGACCCGCTTGTCTATACAAACTCCAATTACGACAAGACCGTCCATCAGGGAGGACATCTTCAAATCGATATACCGCTTACAAAACATACCCAACTTTTTTCCAACTACACTTTCACTCAAGCAAAGTTCGACAAAGGCGCCCTGAAAGGCAAAAAGATCCCAGGCGTACCGGTTCACAAGGCCAGCCTCGGAGCGCGTTTCTTACCCAACGAGAAAATAAAGATCAACCTTATAGGCAATTACGTAGGCAGCATGTACCTCATAAGCGATCAAAACAATGCTTACCCGCGCCTCAAAGACTGGCTTTCAGTCGATATGAACGTCAGCTATTGCGCAGGGAACATGGAACTTTTCTTCGGAATAAACAATATCTTCAATGCCTATTACGCGGAGTACGGAATATTCTCCGTATTCAGCGGCGCGCAGGCTTTTTATCCGGCCCAAGAAAGAAACGTTGTCGCAGGGTGGCGCTATAAATTCTAAGAGCAATTGAAGACGAATTTTGTTAAGATAGGGGGATGAAAAATAACATGTTCTGGGGAGCGCTGGGGCTTTCGGTCGCCATACACGCCACTTTTTTCGTGCTGGTGTCCATGCCCCAGTCTCCTCTAAAGCCGCCGCCGATCAAGAAACCGCTCGAGGTAGCCTATCAAGAGACTACAAACACGGCAAAACCTGCTGTGCCGCCGCAGGACTACACGAAATTGGAGACCCAAAGATCAAAGCTTCCAAGCCTGAAAGATGCAAAACCGGATGACGCAATTATGAAGCAACAGCGGGAATTGATCCGAAAAGATATATTCAAGGATGCAATTGCCTTAGACGTAGAAAAAAAACCTATAGGAAAAAGCGAAGAGGCGTCTTTTAAGAAAACGGTCAACCTTCCAAGCATACCCGGCGAAGTCTTTAAAAGCCAGGAGTATAAGAGCTACTACCAGATCATACGCGAAAAGATCAGAAAGTTCGCTTACTTTAATTACAAAAGGCTTGATGAGGGGGAGGTATTCCTGACATTCTCCCTCACGCACGAGGGAGAGCTCGTAGACCTTTCGGTCAACAACCAAAAATCTACCGACAATGAATACTTGCGCTCCATAGCAGAACAAAGCGTCAAGGATGCCGCTCCTTATCCTCCGTTTCCCGAAAAGTTAAAAGAGAACAAAAAACTCTCCTTCAACGTCATTATCTCTTTCGAACTGAAATAATTGACACCTCTGCCTTAACATGCTATATTATCAAAGGTTATGAAGTTCCATAAACTTATGATCTAGCTAAATCCGCAAAAGTATTGATGCGGAAAACGATACTCTAAACTTGCAAAGGGGTGAATAATAATGTCAGAGGTTGAGGTCAGGAAAGATGAATCATTCGAATCCGCGCTGCGCCGTTTTAAGAGAAAGATAGAGCGCGAAGGCATCCTAAAAGAAGTCAAGGAACGCAAACACTACGAAAAACCAAGCGAAAAAAAGAGAAAGAAATCACGCAGGAAATTTTAGATGTTTGCTCTTTCCACCGTATGGAATTCCTCTAAATACGAGGATGGCGCAAAGATCGCCGAAGAAATCCTAAAATTGGGCTTCAGTAACTTGGAGCTCAATTTTTCTTTAAGCGCAGGGATGGTTGAAGATATCAGGCGGTTCGCTCAAAGCCACGGCATTGCCGTGACCAGCCTGCATAACTATTGCCCGACACCCGAAGAGTTCAGCCGCCAAGACGCCCTGCCCGATTGTTTTTCTCTCTCGTCTGTCGATGAAGACGAACGCAAAAAAGCCGTTGATTATACAAAAGGAACGATAGCCACGGCTAAAAAACTCAAAAGCAGTGCCGTTGTCTTACACTCCGGAAGGGTCGAAATAGAAGACAAGACGCGCATCTTGATCGACCTCCACAACAAGGGCCGCAGCCAAAGCAGCGAATATAAAGATATCTTTGGATCTTTCGTCCGGGAGCGTAAACTCAAAAGCCCGGGATATTTTTCACAGATCATCAAAAGTTTCGAAGAGCTTTCTTCCTACGCACAGGCGCAAGGGATCATCTTAGGGGTAGAAAACAGGTTCTACTACAGAGAGATACCGTCTTTCGATGAGTTCGGCGAAGTCTTCAAGCGTTTTAAAAATAAAGGTTTGGCTTACTGGCACGATGTGGGCCATGCTTATATCCTGGAGAAGTTAGGTTTCATGCCTAAGAATGCCTTGCTCAAAAATTACGGCAAATACCTCTATGGCATTCACCTGCACAACATAAAAAATCTTATAGACCACCAGGCCCCTACAGAAGGCGATTTTGATTTTTTGCAGCTTAAACCCTATATCCGCCCCGGCATGATAAAAGTCCTTGAAATACACGGCCACGTATCTCCGGAGGATATAAAAAAATCCGTTATATACCTGGATGGTTTATTCCATGATTAGAAAGCCAGTCGTCGCAGGACAATTTTATCCATCGCAGCCGGAACAGATCAAAAAACTCATTGCCGGTTACGGCCTGAAAATGGATATAGAAAAACAAAAAGCAATAGCCTGCATACTGCCCCATGCCGGCTACATTTATTCCGGAAAGGTCGCTGCGGAAGTCCTCTCAAAAATAGAAGTGGCATCTACCTGCATAATTTTAGGCCCAAACCATACCGGCTACGGCGTGCCCGCCAGCATAGCAAGAGAGGGCGAATGGATCACCCCTTTTTCAAGCCTGAAAATAGATACGCCCCTGGCTGACCTGCTATTAAAAAACTCGAAATACTTGGAATCCGACTTCACAGCACATGCCTATGAGCACTCGATAGAAGTAGAATTACCGCTGATACAGGCGATCAGCAGGCCGGAGTTCACCTTCGTTCCCATAGTCCTTGCTTCGGCCGACGATTTGGTGTATAAAGATATTTCAAGCGCGATAGCGCTGGCTGTCCGCACATTGAAAAAAGACGTTACCATTATCGCAAGTTCGGACATGACACATTATGAGTCTCAAGAATCCGCCAACCAAAAAGATAAGGCGGCTATCGAGGCCATGCTCAAGCTGGACACCAAGGAACTTTTGGAAAGAATTGAAAAATTTGGGATCTCGATGTGCGGATACATGCCGGCTGTAGTCGCCATTTTAGCAGCCAAGATCCTAGGGGCAAAAAATGCAAAACTAGTCGCCTACCAGACAAGCGGCGACGTTACCGGCGGCTATTCATCTGTAGTCGGTTACGCGGGGATTATCATACAGTAAATTAACTGCCTGCAGATGCCCCAGTTGTTGACGTCCAGACAAAACTATCTTGACCTATAACAAAAGAAAACTATGAGTTAAGTATGCCAAAAACAAAAAAAATAATGAATCCTTTAGGTGAGGTCTTTGGTTTCCCTCCAATCACTTCAAGCAACATTGCAACTCGTTATCGCACCAAAAGATTATGTCCATTTAACAATAAGGTGCCGAGCTGTACTAAAGATAAAGCAAAAGATCCACTTGGAGTTTGTAGCGTTTGTCATGAGAATAAGCTTGTTATCACTTGTCCCATACGTTTTAGGGAAAACTGGATAATTACGGATGATGCGGCTGATTTTTTCTTTGAGAAAGGGATAAAGTGGACAACCCTGACGGAAGTTAGACTAAACGATCATTATGGGAAAACGGCCGGAAATATTGATGTGATACTTGTTTCTTATGACGGAAGAGGCAAAGTGTCCAATTTTGGTGCGTTAGAAATTCAGGCTGTTTATATATCTGGAAATATACGATCACCTTTTGAGTATTACATGAAAGATCCAAAAGGGCATGGCAATATGAATTGGATCGATGAACCAAATTATCCACGTCCTGATTATTTGTCATCGTCACGCAAAAGGTTAGCACCACAATTGTTATTTAAAGGCGGGATTTTAAATGCATGGAATAAAAAATTAGCAGTCTCTTTAAACAAGAACTTCTTTAATACTTTGCCAACTTTAAAGAAAGTAGATCGTAAGAAAGCGGATATGGTATGGCTTTTATATGATTTAGTGCCGTATGGCGAAAAATTTTCATTAACAAAGGTTGATACTGTATATACAGAATTTCTTCCTGCTTTGAATATGATCACAAAACCTCGCCCTGGGAATATAAAAGATTTTATGAAAATTTTGCAGGATAAAGTTGATGAACAGTTAGAAACTCCACCGAATAATCAGCTTATTGAAAATCCATTTAATAAGATGGAGAGATGATGCAAAGACAGTTTTTATTCGATAGTATCAAAGTAAGTCAGGACAATGATCCGCATAGAACTGTTAATGTGGCATCTGTTCCTCAAAGAAGTCCATTTAGGTATCCTGGTGGTAAAACTTGGTTTATTCCAACGTTAAGAAAATGGTTACGCAACAAAGATGCAAAGCCCGCACTTTTTATTGAACCATTTGCAGGAGGTGGAATTGTTAGTCTTACAGTTGCTTTTGAAGATTTGGCCGATAAAGTACTCATGGTTGAAATCGATGAACACGTTGCCGCTGTTTGGCAAACTATCATTAATGGCGAAGCGCGGTGGTTGGCAAAAAAAATATTAAGTTTTGATCTTAGCAAAGAGAGCTTAGCTGCAGAATTAGGAAAGAAATATTCAGATTATAAGCACATTGCATTTCAAACTATATTGAAAAATAGAACTTTTCATGGCGGCATTTTAGCTAAAGGATCAGGAATTATTAAATCTGGAGAGAATGGCAAGGGGGTATTTTCAAGATGGTACCCTGGCACATTGGCCAGACGAATTGAAAATATTAATTTTATTCTTAAAAAAATAAAATTTGTTAGAACAGATGGTCTTAGCATTATCAAAAAGTATGCCCCTTGTGATAATATGGCATTCTTTATTGATCCTCCCTATACTGCTGGTGGTAAACGGGCGGGAGCCAGACTTTATAAGTATTTCGATTTAAACCATGAAGAATTATTCGAGTTATGCGGGACTATAAGAGGTAATTTTGTGATGACATATGATAATGCTGCTGAAGTTATTGCGCTTTCAAATCGATTTAAATTTGATGTTAGGCCGATTGCTATGAAAAATACGCATCATGCCGAAATGACAGAATTAGTCATAGGGAAAAACCTTTCGTGGATGGATTAACCAGAATAAGAAGTGATAAAAATTGGCGCAATTTGCATCTCACTTCCGATGACATTAGCATGGAGAGGGTATGGAAGAAAACTTAGGGAAAAAAGTTGACGAGACCTGGAAAGAAAAAGCCAAAACAGAGCCTGAACACAAAAAGCAAGAGGCGCCGCACGACTTGCCCGAACCGGATTTTAAATTTTTCCTGACCAGCCTTGCCATGCAGGCATGGATAGGCTTAGGCGCAATACCGAATCCCATGACCCAGAAAACGGAAGAGAACCTGGGCCAGGCAAAATTCATCATCGATACGCTAGGTATTTTAAAAGAAAAAACAAAGGGAAACCTTGATAAAGAAGAATCGGAGCTATTGGAACAAATACTATACGAACTTCACTTAAACTTCGTCAACAAAACCGTAGCCAAGCCATAAAAATTGGAGCAATAATGATAGATAAAGAACTTTTGGAGATCCTGGCATGCCCGATATGCAAAAGATCGATCGTCGAGGAAGGCAACGAATTGATCTGCCGTGCCTGCAAAAAGGCCTATCCTGTGCGCGATGGAATACCCATAATGCTCATAGATGAAGCAAGGGACTTGGAAAAAACCAATAATAAATAAAGAGGCCAAACTTACCCCTCGTTTAAACACTTCGGGGTTAATTTACATACAAAGCAATTCGGAGGGTAAATTAATGAAAAAAATTTTGGTAATTCACGGACCCAACCTGGACCTATTAGGAAAGAGAGAGCCGGGGATCTACGGGAAAACAACACTGGACGCCATAAACAAACAGTTAAAGAACCTTGCAAAAAAAGCTAAAATAGCCTTAACAATAGTCCAATCTAACCACGAAGGCGAGATCGTAGACATTATCGGCGACACAAAAAACAAATACAACGCCCTCATAATCAACCCGGCCGCTTACACTCACACGAGCGTAGCAATACGGGACGCCATTGCGGCTTGCGGCATCAAGGCTATCGAAGTGCACCTTTCCAACATCTACGCGCGGGAGGAATTCAGGCAGACCTCGCTCATCGCCCCTGTCTGTTGCGGCCAAATTTCCGGATTTGGGGCCGATAGTTACTCCATGGCCCTTACGGCAGCCCAATCTCTTTTAAATCAGAAGAAGAAATGAAAGCTAACGGCGCAGGCAGCCGCTTTGATAAGACCCTTGGAATCCTTAAGGCTCAAAAAGTAGACGGCATTCTCTTGAATTCAGAGGCTAATGTCTCCTACTTATCCGGTTTTCATGCACCAGACTCCTACCTTATCGCCTCAAAAAAAGGCTTAAACCTTATAACCGATTTCAGGTACGCCGCTGACTTTCGTAAGAAAGCAAAACCTCCTGTAAAGATCTTAGGGATTACAGGGACAATTTTTGCTACTATATGCGATGTCCTGGCAAACGAATCCATAAAAAATGTCGGTTTTGAATCCCGCCACCTGGCCTTTGCTGAATGCCAGGCCTTGCATGAACTCTCAAAAAAGAGAATAACATGGATACCGCTTAAAGAAACCATAGAGCATTTACGGGAAATAAAAGATAACGAGGAACTGGCGCACATCAGAAAAGCGATCCGGATCACGCTGCAAGCCTATGATTTTATCAAAAAAAAGCTAAAGCACGACATGAAGGAGCTTCAGGTTGCAGCAGAGCTGGAACGCTTCATAAGGCTTGCCGGAGCAACATCCAGCGCTTTTGAGATCATCGTAGCTTCCGGGCCAAACTCTTCCTATCCTCATGCTCAAATATCCGATAGGGCAATAAGAACCGGAGAACCAATAGTCATAGATATGGGCGTCACAATTAACGGCTATAAAAGCGACTTGACACGCACATTCTTTTTGGGTAGAATTAACCCCGTTGTGCGCAGGTTAGACATGATCGTGCGCGAGGCTCAAAGAATGGCAATTCGCGCCGTTAAACCAGGGGCGCTGATAAAGGATATAGATAGCGCTGCGCGCAATTATATAAAAGAGAAGGGGTTTGGAAAATATTTTGGCCATTCTCTGGGCCATGGCGTAGGCCTGGAAGTCCACGAGTCGCCTTCCATCAACTGTAAAAACGAGGTCCCTGTTAAAAAAGGCATGGTTTTTACGATTGAACCTGGGATCTATATACCCGGATCATACGGCATTCGCCAGGAAGAAATGGTCTTAGTCACAGCTAACGGAGTGGAGGTCTTAAGTGGCAACTGTAGGCATTAATCAGGTCAAAGTGGGGGTAACAATAGATTTGGACAACACGCCTTATGTAGTTGTAGGCGTAGAACACGTAAAACCCGGAAAAGGCGGAGCTTTTGCGCGCACAAAGATAAAGAATTTAAAAAATGACCTCGTCATCGAACGCACTTTCAGGTCTGACGATAAAATAGAAGAGGCATTCATAGAAGAAAAATCCCTGACATACTCTTACCACTCCGGTGATTTTTTCCACTTCATCGATACAGAGACATACGAAGATATAGCCATCGAACGGAACAAACTCCACGCTTGCGAAAAATTCCTGAAAGACAATATAGAAGTGGCCGCTTTCTACTATAAAGGCGAACTTGTTACCGTTAGCCTGCCTAACTTTGTAGTCTACACTATCACCCATACCGAACCAGGGATAAAAGGCGATACAGCCAAAAGCGGAACAAAACCAGCTACCCTGGAATCCGGCGCAATCATCCAGGTTCCGCTTTTCATAGAAGTCGGCACGAAAATAAAAATCGATACAAGGACAGGCGAATATATCGAACGAGCTGCATAATTTAGGGAAAAACCTTACCCCTCGTTTAAACACTCGGGGTTAATTCACAAACAAGGAGATTCGGAGGGTGAATTAATGAACATTAAAGAGATTAAGGAAATGATTAATCTCATGAACGAAAACAACCTCACAGAACTCGAGGTTGAAAAAGAAGGCATGCGAATCCGCCTCAAAAAAAGCGACACCGGCGAAGTCACCATGCAAGATGTAACGCCTAAAATTGTGTATTCGCATCCACCGGCAAATGGCACCTATGCGGCACCTGCGGCAGCGCCCAAAGAGATACCAATAGAAAAAGCGGCCGGAAAAACCGCAGAGATCAAAGCACCCATGGTCGGGACGTTCTACCGCGCGCCTTCACCGGAATCACCAGTCTTTATCGATATCAACCAAGCAATAGAAGTAGGCCAGGTCGTCTGCATCATAGAAGCCATGAAACTTATGAACGAGATCAAATCCGAGATCAAAGGCAAGATCATAGACATTTTGGTCGATAACGCCGAGCCTGTTGAGTTTGGCCAACCATTATTTTTGATAGAACCGGCATAATGTTTTCAAAAATACTGATCGCTAACCGCGGAGAAATAGCCTTACGCATCATCCGCGCCTGCAAAGAACTTGGCATCCGCACGGTTGCCGTATATTCGGAGGCGGATAAAGAGTCATTACATGTGCGCCATGCGGACGAAGCAGTCTGCATCGGCTCTGCAACACCGTCTTCGAGCTATCTCAACATCCCTGCAATTATCAGCGCCGCAGAGATCACCGATGTAGATGCGATCCATCCGGGATACGGATTCTTATCCGAAAACGCGCACTTTGCAGAGATTTGCGAATCCTGCCAGATAACATTTATCGGCCCTTCGCCTCAAAATATACGCCTCCTGGGAGATAAAATGATGGCCAAAGAAACAATGCACAAGGCCGGACTTCCTATTACCCCAGGCAGTACCGCTGTTGTAAAAACAAAAGAGGAGGCCATAAAGATCGCGCGCCGCATAAAATACCCTGTTATCATCAAAGCAACTGCGGGCGGAGGCGGAAGAGGCATGAGGATATGCCATAATGACGTACGCCTTATCAGCGCCCTGATAACCGCGCAATCCGAAGCGGAAAAGGCCTTCGGCGTACCGGACGTATATATCGAAAAATATATCGAAGAACCCAGGCACATCGAATTCCAGGTCATGGCTGACCACTACGGCAATGTGGTCCATTTAGGCGAGAGGGATTGCAGTATCCAGCGCCGCCATCAGAAACTTCTCGAAGAATCACCATCACCGGCCATGAATTCAAAGCTGCGCAAAAAGATCGGCGACCTGGTTGTCAAAGGCGTCAAGTCAGCGGGTTATCGCAGCGTAGGCACCGTAGAATTCCTGATGGATAAAAATGATAATTTTTACTTCATGGAAATGAACACCCGTATCCAGGTAGAGCATCCGGTGACCGAAATGATAACCGGGATCGACCTGATCAAAGAACAGATCAAGATAGCCGCAGGCGAAAAACTAAAGATCCATCAGGACGATATCAAAATGACTGGCGCGGCAATCGAATGCCGCATCAACGCAGAAGACCCGCTTAATAATTTCATGCCTTGTCCCGGGAAGATAGAAACTTTGAGCCTTCCCGGAGGGCCGAATGTACGCGTTGATACACACGTATACCAGGGCTATCAGATCAGCCCTTACTATGATTCAATGGTCGCCAAGATCATCGTCCATCGCGAGAACAGGAACGAGGCCATAAAGACCATGCTTCGCGCGCTTGACGAGTTTATCATCGCGCCGGTAAAGACAACAGTTGGATTCCATAAATCTTTATTGGAAAACCCGCTTTTCAAAAAGGGCGATGTCTCGACACATCTGGCCGAAAATCTTACAAAACCTAAAACAGAATCCGACCATAAAGAACCAAAAGAATAAAATAGACTCCTTGCTTAAACACTTGGTAATTTCTTACGAAATTCCCCACGTAAGCTTCGGAGTTAATTTTGCAAAGAAAAAAACCTAGAATATACAAAATTAAGAGGCTTAAAGGTGATGATGAGCGAAGATGAAAAATCGGACCTTGGGTTAATAAAGATCCATAACAACGTTATCGCATCCGTTAGCTATCTGGCAACCCTGGAAGTAGAGGGGGTATCGCGTATATGCGATAATTTAAGATCTTCGTTTTTAAACATGATCGGTAAAAAAACAAAGAGCGGCGCCATAGATGTCCGCTCCGAAAAAACCGACACTGTTTCGATCATCGTTCCTTTGATCGTAAAATACGGGTACAATATACCGGAGGTTGCGCTCAAAGTGCAGGAAAAAGTGAAGGTCGCGGTCGAAGAGGCCACAGACTTAACGCCAAAGGAGATCATTGTCAAAATTAAAGGGGTGGAAAAATGAAAACTGCCTTAAGCATACTTTTTTATACGGTCGTATTTGCCTTTATCGGCACTATTGCCATAGCGTTTGCTTTTCACCTCATAGATCTTAGCGACATCATAATGAAACTCGGATACCTCTACGATGATACCCGAATGCGGCTCATAACTGGGCTATCGGGAATACTCTTCATCATGTTGAGTTTTGCCGCTTCCGGGGTAATTACCGGAAAAATACAGCGTGAAAAAACAATAGCTTTTTCGAATCCAAACGGCCAAGTGACCATCACTTTATCAGCAGTCGAAGATCTCATCAGGAGGCTGGCAAACCAACTTACGGAGATCAGAGATGCAAAAGCTATAGTCAAAGCAACAAAAAAAGGTATTGATATCCGAATGCGGGTAGTCCTGCGTTCAGAGACCAACATACCTGACTTTACTGCGCGGCTGCAAGACCTGATATCAGGGAAGATCCAGGAAGTCTTCGGCATAGATGAGCCCATTATTGTAAGGATCCATGTCGCCAAGATAGCTACAAGCGAAGAAAAATCTAAGAAAAAACCGGAAAAAACATCGGTAGAAGATATACAAATACCTTATTCCGGGATGAAGATATAAAAAAAATACCCAAAATATACAAAATTAAGGAGAAGATAAGATGAGGATCGGCGTACTTACAGGAGGAGGAGACTGTCCGGGTTTAAATCCAGTTATCAGGGCCATTGTCAGAAAAGCCTATAACGATAAACACGAAACCATCGGTTTTAAAAACGGTTGGAAGGGTATTATCGAAGGTGATACTACGCCCCTGGACCTGAATTCTATTTCAGGAATATTACCCAAAGGCGGCACTATCTTAGGGACCAGCCGTACTAACCCTTACAAGAAAAGCGAGGACGTCCAAAAAGTTCGGGAAAATTTAAAAAAGTTCAAGATCGATGCCCTAATCGCCATCGGAGGAGAAGACACTTTAGGCGTTGCCAATAAACTCTGCCAAGAAGGCCTCAATGTTATAGGCGTCCCGAAAACAATAGATAACGATCTATCCGCAACGGATTATACATTCGGTTTTGACACATCCGTCAATATCGCCATGGAGTGCATTGACCGCCTTCATACAACAGCCGAAAGCCACCACCGCATCATGGTCGTCGAAGTCATGGGCCGCCACGCAGGCTGGATCGCCACGCATGCAGGGATTGCCGGCGGGGCTGATGTTGTTTTGATCCCGGAGATCCCCATAGACCTAGATGAAACCTGCGACATCCTTAAAAAAAGGCATAGCCGCGGCCGGACTTTCAGTATTGTAGTCGTGGCAGAGGGCGCTAAAATGAAAGCAAGCGACGTAACAAAAGACCAGAGCCTTGATGAATTCGGCCATGTCAAATTAGGCGGCATTGGCGATTACTTAGGCAAAGAAATCGAAAAAAAGACAGGTTATGAAACACGCGTCACTGTCCTTGGGCATATCCAAAGAGGCGGTTCCCCTACGGCCTTTGACCGCGTCCTCGGAACCCGGTTTGGAATTAAAGCTGTTGAACTTGCCGAAAGCAAACAATTCGGCCAAATGGTCAGCCTGGCCGGCACAAAGATCGTCAGCGTTCCGTTACAACGAGGCGTTGAAAAACTAAAAACCGTAGATATGGAGCTCTACGATATTGCTAAAGTCTTCTTCGGGTAGATCATGACAAAAAAAATTGACCGCATCAGTGAGATAATCGGCGATTCCATCACAACAAAAGCGTTTTTGCTATACGATAAGGCCTATGCCGAAAAAATAGAAAAGATAGCCTTATTGATCGTCAGCGCATTAAAAAAAGGCAACAAGATACTTATCTTCGGCAACGGCGGCAGCGCAGGTGACAGCCAGCACTTTGCCGCAGAACTTGTTGGCAGGTTCCAAAAAGAAAGAAAAGGCCTGGCAGCATTGGCCTTGAGCACTGACACCTCAAGCCTGACAGCCCTGTCTAATGACTATTCGTTCGACATAGTTTTCAAGAGGCAGATCGAGGCCCTCGGCCGGCCAGGCGACATAGCCTTTGCTATTTCCACTAGCGGAAATGCAAAAAATATCCTGGAAGCTGTCCGACAGGCCAATAAAATGAAGCTAAAAACCATCGGCCTCACCGGCAAAAAAGGAGGAGGACTGTCTCAAACCGCAGGGCTATCCCTGATCGTGCCATCAAACGTCACTGCCCGTATCCAAGAATCACATATCCTTATCATACACATTCTCTGCGAACTCATAGAAGACGCGTTTAACAAATGAACCCCAAAATAAAATCTCTCCCTCTCCTGAAAACAATCCTTAAAGCTAAAAAAAGCAAAAAGGTTGTATTCACAAACGGCTGCTTTGATATCCTGCATGCAGGCCATATAAAATACTTAAATGCAGCCAAGCGCAAAGGAGACATACTGGTCGTTGGCCTGAACTCTGACGCCTCTGTAAACAGATTGAAGGGAAAAAACAGGCCCATAAACCCACAGAATGACAGGGCAGAAGTTTTAGCTGCCCTGGAAAGCGTGGACTTTATAGTCATATTTTGCGAGGATACACCGCTCGAACTTATCAAAGCGCTCAAGCCCGCCATATTGGTCAAAGGCGGCGATTGGAAAAAAGAAGATATCGTGGGCTCTGCAATAGTTGAATCCTGCGGCGGCAAAACAGTTGTGATCCCCTACGTCAAAAACCGCTCCACGACCAAAGTCATTAATAAAATTTTAAAAAGCTGTTAAATATGCCGTTCTTGAGAAGAAAATCTTTAAAAGGAGATGAAGGCCGCTTTTGTGACTCTTTCCAGATCATCGATGCCAATCTCAACCGCACAAAAGAGGGGTTGCGGGTCTGTGAAGACATCTGCCGTTTTCACCTTAAAAATGCCGCGATCACCAGATCGCTTAGCCATATGCGCCACCGACTCACAGCCATCATAAAAAATGCCAAATGCGACCCGCTTAAGCTCATCCAGCACCGTGATGCATGCGGAGATATCGGAAAGGAATTTTATTTAGGCCCCAAGAGGAAAACTTACAGGGGGATTTTTTTGGCCAATGCCCAGCGGGTCAAAGAATCCTTAAGGGTCCTGGAAGAATTCATGAAGTTATTTGACGTAACTGCAAGCAAAAAAATACAAAAGCTTCGTTTTGATTTTTATGACTTTGAAAAAAAAGTTATCCAGCGCTTCCCGTCTTTACTTGATACTCGATAAGGACGCCTGCGCAGGCAATGATCTAAAAAAGATATTAATTCAAGCTATAGCGGGCGGCATTGACATCGTGCAACTGCGGGACAAATCATCGTCTACCAAAGACACTATACGGCTGGGCGCCAAATTGCTTGAGGTCTGCCGCAAGGCAGGCATACCTCTTATAATCAATGACAGGCTTGACGTCGCGTTAGCCATAGATGCAGACGGCCTGCATGTAGGCCAAGATGATCTTCCTGTCCGCTACGCAAGAAAGATGCTTGGGCGCCAAAAGATCATAGGCATTTCATGCCACAGCATAAAAAATGTTATAGCCGCGCAGAAAGAAAAGTGCGATTACTTGGGGTTTGGCCCTGTTTTTAAAACACTTACCAAACCATGGGCACACGCCACGGGCGTCAAGGCCCTTAGAAAAGCGCTCCGTATATCCAAAAAACCGATTTTTGCCATAGGCGGAATTACAGAAAAAAAATTAAGCGCTTTTAACGGGTGCAAACCATTGAGGATAGCCGTTATTCGCGAGATCTGCTTAGCCCGCAACCCCAAAGAAACCACTAAAAGATTAAAGGAAAAAATAAAACATGTATAAAGAATTGCTCCAAGACAAGGGTTTTCTATCATCCTTGGCAACAGTGGCCAAGAAAGAAGGCGTGCCGATAGCCGTACTCAAACAGGGTATAAGCCAGGGCACGTGCGTAATCACCCTCAACAATAAAAAAACCCTCAAAAAACCCTGCGCGATAGGCAAAGGTTTAAGCACTAAGATAAACGTAAATCTCGGGACATCTACGGATAGGCCTGACCTTAGCGACGAACTCAAAAAACTTGAGGTAAGCGCCAAGCTGGGAACTGATGCTGTCATGGATCTAAGCCTTGGCGGCAACCTTAAAAAGATCAGAGAGGCCATAATACGCAATTCACCCGTGCCCGTAGGAACGGTGCCTATTTATGAAGCTGCCATGCGCGCTCAAAAACGAGGCGGCTCATTCTTGGCAATGGAAAAAAAAGAGATCTTCGACGTTCTGGAAGAACAGGCCGTATCCGGAGTGGATTTTTTTACGGTGCACTGCGGCATAAACCAGCGCAGCTTAAATGTCTTCACAAAAAACCGAAGGATCCTTGATGTTGTCAGCCGCGGAGGGGCCCTTCTTATCAACTGGATGAAAAAAAATAAAAAAGAGAATCCGCTTTATGAATACTTTGACGAGGTGTTGAAACTTTCAAAAAAATATAACATTACCTTGAGCCTTGGCGATGGCATGAGGCCCGGCTCCATTCTGGATGCAACGGACGAAGTCCAGGTCGCAGAACTGATCGAATTGGGCAAGCTCACACAACGCGCTAGGCGCGCCGGCGTCCAAGTAATTATCGAAGGCCCGGGACATGTGCCGTTGCACCATATCAAAAAAAATATCGAGCTCGAAAAATCGATCTGTCATGGCGCGCCTTTTTATGTGCTGGGGCCCTTGGTAACAGATGTGGGCCTTGGCTACGACCACATCACAGGGGCCATAGGCGGCGCTTTGGCTGCCTGGTACGGGGCTGATTTTCTCTGCTATCTTACGCCTTCGGAACACATACGCCACCCTTCCGTCGAAGATACAAGAGAGGGCCTTATAGCTTCTAAAATTGCAGCCCACGCAGCAGACATAGCCAAAGGCTTAAAAGGCGCGCTTGACTGGGACCGCAGGCTCTCAATAGCAAGAAAGAAGAGGGACTGGAAAAAACAGATCAAGCTATCCATGGACCCGCAAAAGGCCAAAGCTTACCGCGCCTCATCAAACCCAAAGATCAAAGATGTCTGCACAATGTGCGGTGAGTTCTGTTCCATCAAACTGATCGATGATTTCTTTGGAAAGCATTGACTAAGAACACCCCAAGTGGTAAAATATGCACTCGTTAAATGAGGACGTAATTTACGGAGCAAAGCGTCCTCCACTAAAGCGTTGGCGGACAGCCTGACAAAGATTTAGTGGCAGGCGTCCGTAAATTACATGTCCGAATTTATCCCGCACCCGAAAAGGGTGTCGGGATTTGGTTAGAGTTTAGGGTTGATTTTATGCGAGCGTAGTTTCCGCCATTAAATCTTTGGCGGACCCGCCGATCTTTAGTGGCGGGCAGTGTAGAAGCTTGGCTTACTGCGGGTGTAATTCAATGGTAGAATGGTAGCTTCCCAAGCTGCACACGACGGTTCGATTCCGTTCACCCGCTCTGTAGACAATATCGATTTAACAAAAGTTTCATGATCGGCCTCATATAATGTTTTCCAAACTGCTCGTATTGTTTTCAATACTATCTCTTTCTGCGTGCGCCACTGTCGAACAACCATCCTCAACTACTGCATCTATCCCCGCGGCTGCGTCTATTCCCACAAAGGGCTATGCTCACGTAGTACAAAAAGGCGAAACACTCTGGCGTATCTGCAAAACTTATAACGCAGACTTAGAAGACGTGGTACGCGCCAACCGCATCCCTGAATCATCCAACATCTCCGTTGGCCAAACCATCGTCATCCCTCGATCAAACGCAGATACCGTATCACCGCAGACTAATTTTGCATCCAGAGGGCCGTCAGATTTTATATGGCCGGCAAAAGGCAGGATCATAGGCCAATTCAGGCAAAAGTCCAGCGGGGTCTCGAACAAAGGCATTGACATAGCCACTGACACCGCTCAAGATGTTTTAGCCTGCCAAGACGGAAGGGTGGCCTTTGTAGGGCACCTTGCGGGCTACGGAGAAACACTTATCATCAGCCATTCAGACGAGATTTCAACTGTTTATTGCGGAAACTCTTCTGTCAATGTCAAAACCGGGGACGACGTAAAACAGGGCATGGTAATAGCCAAAACCGGACATTCCCCAAGGCTCGATACAGGATCCATACATTTTGAAATAAGAAGAAAAAATAAACCACAGAACCCGCTTTATTACCTGAACTGATATGGTCCAAGCGCTCCTTTGTAATTTACGCAAGGAAATTTTGGAATCCTTGAAAAAACGCATCTATGATTTCAAGGACGGATACCGCCAGAACATAGCCGTTTTAGGAGAGGAGCTAACCGGCAAGACCACACTTTTGAAGTTTCTCTTAAACGACTTGAACGACGAAACAATTATCCCTGTATATGTTGATATCGAGCCGTTCGAGTTTTCTCTATTCCTGAAAAGATGCCTAAACAGCCTGCTTTATAATTTCTTAAAAAGATCCCAGCTCTTATCCGCGCGAGAGAACCTGGAGTTGCTTGTCAAAAGGGCTAAAGTTGCCCTCCCCAAAACCTCGCCCCTTATCGAGCTTTTCTTAAACCGCATCGATAAGGAAAAACCTGAAGCCCTTTTTAAAGAATTATTCGGCATAATCGAAAGCTTTACTGCAGAGACCCAAAAACACTGCGTCATTATTTTCGATGAATTTCACCATCTTAAGGCATTCGGCCCCAAGAACATCTGGCAGGAACTAGGCAAAAAGATCATGCTGCAAAAGAACACCCTTTTTATCTTTTCCAGTTCGGTTAAACACGAGGCCAAAGAGATCCTTGCTAACGAACTTTCCCTGCTATTTGGGAATTTCGAGTTGATAGAATTGGAAATGTTCAATCCTGCCCAATGCTCGGAATTCATCCAGTACAGGTTAAAAGAAATACAAGTGTCTAAAGAGATCACGGATTTTCTGGTGAACTTCACCGGAGGCCATCCGTTCTATTTAAAGACCATTTGCGATGAAATTATTTCAAGCTGCCGTTGCCTGCAAAGAACTTTTGTGGACAAAGATATCCTGGCCCAATCATTGGAACATCTTCTTTTTAACGAATGGGGAGCTTTAAATCAAAAATTCACGAATTCTCTTTCGCAGTTGACAACAAACCGCAACAAAAATGAATACATTTATATCCTTGGCGCGATCGCCTCGGGAAAAAACAGGCTCAAAGACCTTGCAGCACACTTCAGAAGACAAAGGGCAGAACTCAACCAAAAACTAAAAAAACTCACCGAACTGGGAATAACTTCCAAAAATGGGTCTTTTTACCAGACGAACGACAGACTGATGTCCTTCTGGTTAAAATTCGTCCTTGTTGAAAAACTTAACGCGCTTGACCCGGATTATACGGAACAGGCGTTAAACTTCAGGTCTAATATCGAGGCCGAGATCGATGAATTTATCAAAGTCTCAAAAATAGATGTCGCTAACAGGATGGTCGAGCTTTTCAACCTTTTTGAGCATGATACGCTGCAGATAGACAAAAAAAGACTGCAACTCTCTACATTTAAAGAATTGAAGATCATCGGATTCGAGAACACGGACCTAAAGATCGGGATTTTCGCAAAAGCGCAGGACAGCCTGTGGCTGGCGGCCATCAAGGAAGACGGTATAGGTGAACACGATGTCAACGAATTCATCCAGACAACAAAAAAATTTAAACACAAGACCATCAACAAGCTCATCATCTGTCTTGGAGACATCGAACGCAACGCCAGGCTGCTGGCCAAAGAATCCCAGATACTGACATGGGACATTGCCAATATTAACAGCCTGATGGACCTCTACGGTAAACCTAGGATCATAAGATAGTATGCGATTAGGCGTCATTGCAGACACCCATATCCACGACCGCTACGATGAATTGCCGGCCGCTGTATTAAAAGACCTTAAAAAAACCGATATTATCATCCATGCCGGGGACTTTACTTCTGTCGAATATTATAATGAGCTCAAAGCGATCAAGCCCTTAAAAGCCGTCCTTGGCAATCTCGATTCGGCCCAATTGAGGGAATACCTTAAAGAGAAGGAAACTTTCTTGCTTGCCAAGTATAAGATAGGCGTCATGCACGGATTCGGCCGAGCAGAAGGCGTATTTGATCTGGTGAAAAAAACATTCGACAATACCTATGACCTGGTAATTTTTGGGCATACACACGAGCCTTTATGCGAAAAAATAGGCAAAACCATCTTTTTCAATCCTGGCAGCCCAACTGACAAGATATTTACATCTGTCAATGCATACGGCATTATAGAGCTCGATGGGAAAATAGAAGTAAAAATAGTAAAATTATGAGTCCTGATAAGCTCTGGGCCCCCTGGAGGATCGCTTACATCAAAAAATTAAAAAAAGACAAGGGATGCCTTTTCTGCAGGGTATCTAATTCAAAAAAGGACAAAAAGAACCTTCTCGTCTTCCGCTCCAAAAGTTCGTTCGCCATTCTGAACCTATACCCATACAACAACGGCCATATCATGGTCGCACCCGCCAGGCACCTTAGGTCGCTGGAACAGCTCGGCGATGCAGAGACAGCCGACCTCATGAACTGCTTAAAAAAAGCCAAACGCCTTCTGGACCTGACGCTTAAACCGGAAGGCTACAACATCGGCATAAATATCGGCGCTGTCGGCGGCGCAGGCATAGAGCACCACCTGCACATCCATATAGTGCCGCGCTGGAAAGGCGACACGAATTTCATGCCTACACTTTTTAATACAAAGATCATTTCCCAGACCCTCCAGGAACTTTACAGGGCCCTGAAAAATACATACAATGACCTATAACGAACTCGAAGATAATATACTGGCGCCTTATGCCATGAAGTCAAAAGATTCGCGCGGCCGCAAACATCGCGAAGAGGAACACCCTTACCGCAGCCCATACCAGAGGGACAGAGACCGCATCATCCATAGCGCCGCTTTCCGCCGCCTGGAATACAAGACCCAGGTCTTCGTCAACCACGAAGGCGATTATTACCGTACGCGCCTGACGCACTCTTTGGAAGTCTCCCAGATAGCCCGTACCATTGCAAAAACTTTGCGGCTCAACGAAGAATTGGCAGAAGCGCTGTCACTGGCGCATGACCTGGGCCATACGCCGTTCGGCCATGCGGGCGAAGAGATATTAAACGAGCTCATGGCAGGCCACGGCGGGTTTGAACATAATCTCCATACACTCAAGATCGTAGACGAGCTCGAAGAAAGATATCCTGATTTTCCGGGCTTGAACCTTAGCTGGGAAACCAGGGAAGGCATAGTAAAACACCGGACCGAATACGACAAAGCCAAGATCCCGAAGGACCTGGAACCCGGGCTTATGCCGACCTTAGAGGCCCAGATAGTTGACATTGCCGACGAAATAGCATATGATAATCATGACTTAGATGACGGATTGACTTCAGGGCTAATACAGGAAACAAGCCTCGAGAAGATCGGTTTTTGGCAACAAGCGAGAGAAGAGATAGAAAATAAACATCCGGATATCCGAAACCCCAAAAGAAGATACCAGATCATCCGCAAACTTATCGCCGTCCTTGTCGATGATGTCATCACCGAATCTCAAAAAAAACTAAAAAATAACGGCATCCTGGACACATCGGCAGTCAAACTCTTCCCGGAGCGCCTGATAGATTTCAGCGAAGGGCTTAAGGTCAGAAGAAAACCATTGCGGGAATTCCTGCAGACAGGGCTCTACAGGCACTACCGGGTAAACCGCATGTCAGATAAGGCCAGGCGGTTCATCCGCATGTTATTTTGCGCCTATATAGACAATACGTCGATGCTGCCGGAGGAGCTGCAAGGAAAGATCAACGAAAAATATGACAAATTCAGAGTTGTCTGTGATTACATAGCCAGTATGACAGATAGGTATGCGCTCGATGAATATGAAAAGTTATTCAACCCCTACAAAAAAGTATAAATCGCTTTTGTCAGCCCTGCATTCAGTCTACAGGCTTATCAACACGACCTATGACCTGACAGACCTCTCCTTTAGGCTTACGAAACTTATGTCGCAGATTTTTAAAGCCAATTGCTGCACTTTGGCGCTCCTGGACAATTCAAAAAAACGTATTGCGATCCGCTCATCCATCGCCAATAACAAGCGCACTTTGACTACGAAAAAATGCCAGATAAAAAATGTGCTGGAGAACCGCATCCTCACAAAAAGCTCGGCTATCAAAAAAGACTGCCTTCTTGCTGCGCCTCTGATAAGCGATGACGTAATAGGATTTATAATCGTCACCCGTAACAAAAAAACCTTCAAGAAAGAGGGGGCGTTCGATTACCTGGACCTTGAGAACCTGATGACGATCTGCGGCCAGGTAGTCATGGCCATAAAGAACATTCAGCTTTATACGGAACAGGAAAAGATCATCATGGGGACCATAAAGTCCCTGGTCACAGTGTTAGACTCCAAGATGCCGCCGGCCTATACTCACACTCCATATTTTTCGAGGCTCGTGCGCGCATTGGGAGAAGAACTGCATTTAAGCAAAAAAGATATCGACAGCCTTAAATATGCCAGCTTGCTGCACGATGCAGGCAAAGTCAATATACCTACAGAAATTCTCACTAAGTCATCCAGCCTTACCGGGGAAGAGTACGATATCATCAAGCGCCACCCTGTAAAGAGCGCCGAGATCATCAAGCACCTTCAGATACTAAAACCTGTCGTGCCGATCATCCTCCACCACCATGAAAAGTATGACGGCACAGGTTACCCGTCAAAACTCAAAAAAAATAAGATCCCCGTTTGCGCCCGTCTCATGTCGGTCGCTGACGCCTTCGATGCGATGATCTACGGAAGGCCGTACAGGGAAAGGATAAGCGTCGATGAGGCATTAGAAGAGATCAAAAAATACAGCGGCACGCAATTCGACCCGTCGATAGTCAAGAGCCTTATTAAGATCTCCCACGATAAAAAGTTAAAAAAATACTTGAATTTGACGCGCTAAAAACTATAATAATGAATCATGAATAGCTCTTCAAAAAACCAACAGATAGAGTTTGAGGTATTCCCCAAAGAAAACAAAACGAACTACTCGTATCTGTCGGGGATACAAGGCGATACGCATACAGAAGGCACACAGGTAAACGTAGTTTTTTCGCATCAAAGCGTTATCATAATTTTTATATGCGCAATAATGCTTCTTGTAGCCAGTTTTTCTCTCGGGGTCGAAAAAGGAAAACTGGTCGCGAAAAACAGCCTGCCAGTTGCGGTGGAAAAAAACTTTGTTGAAAACATGGCGCCGCAGGCTGCAGGCATGGCTATTGCTGAAACAAAATCGGCTCCTGTTGCCCAAGGAAAAGTTGTGATCCCTGTTAACGGGATAAGCGCACAAACAGGCGAAAATACTATTGGAACTACGGTTGCCGCAGCTACGGCTACGCCGGCACCGGCAGGCGGCTATACCATTCAGGTAGCCTCCGTTAAATCAGAGTCCGCGGCCAAGATCCTAGCCGAAACATTAACCAAAAAAGGCATTTCTTCATTTACTCGATCGTCGGGAAAATACATAGTGGTCCTGGCTGGAAATTTCGCGAAAATGGAAGAAGGGCGCCAAAGTCTGAAAGAACTAAAAAAGTCTTATTCAGACTGTTTCTTAAGGAAGATCTAATATGTCTATCCATCCATCACTAGGGGCGGCGGTCAAAGGCAAGCAGCAAAAGTCTGTCTTGAAAAGAACAGAGCGCATCAAGCACATGGTGGCAAAAGGCCTCTGGAAAGAAGAGACTAAAGTTTTTGGTTTGCCAAAGATCAAAGCTCTGCGCATCAAGATCAAGAAGGAAAAAGCTGCCGATAAGCCCGCAGAAGAAGGCGCCGCAGCCGCAACAGCCGCTCCTGCTCCGGCAGCCGACCAAAAAGCTAAAGCCGCTCCCAAGAAATAAGCTTCGCGGATAATACCTGGGAAAAAACATGGGCATTGTTTTATCACTGGCTGTATTTTTTTCTGCGGTCGTTATCCATGAATTTGCGCACGCCTTAATTGCGTATCGCTTGGGTGACACAACAGCTAAAGATAGGGGCCGGCTGACACTTAACCCGCTGGTCCATATCGACCCATTCGGAACCATCTTCTTGCCCATCATGCTCATAGCAATGAATTCGCCGGTCCTTTTCGGCTGGGCAAAGCCCGTCCCCATTAATTTTTCACACCTCAAGAACCCTAAAAGGGACATGGTCTGGGTAGGCATTGCCGGCCCTTTAGCCAACTTATTATTTGCCGTAGCCGCATCTGTCTTACTAAAACTTGGGCTTAAAGACTTCAAGATCGCTTCAGGCCTGGCACATTATTTGATCGTCGTAAACGTAGTTTTGGCTGTCTTCAATCTAATACCCATACCGCCTCTTGACGGCTCAAGAGTCCTTTTGGGACTCCTGCCGCCGTCATTGAGCATACGGCTGGCTCTATTGGAGCCGTATGGATTTATTGTTTTATTTGCGCTATTATATATGGGATTGTTCGACAAATTCGTCTGGCCGATGGCAGCCATAGTCATCAACTTTATCTTAACGCTATGATAAAAAAAATAGAAGTAGCTCTCCGGCGCCAGCCTTACTCCATCTATGTGGGTGAAAATGCGCTGGCTGATCTGCCGCGCCTAATAAGAAAAACACAAATAGGCACAGATGCCGTCCTCATCACTACAAGGAATCTCGTTTCGTTGCATGGGAAAAAACTCATGGGTTGCCTTCATAAAAGCTGCGATAGCGTCCTGCCACTTGTTATCCCTGATTCCGAAAAAAGCAAAAGCGCCAAAGTAGCACTTGGTTTGATCGAAAAGATCACAAAATTCGATATAAAGAAAAAACTTTTCCTGGTTGCATTCGGAGGAGGGGTGGTAGGAGACCTGGCCGGCTTTATAGCCGCTATTTATAAAAGAGGAGTGCCGTATATCCAAATACCAAGCACGCTATTGGCTCAAATAGATTCATCCATAGGCGGCAAGACCGCTGTTGATACCGCATTCGGCAAAAACCTGGTAGGAGTATTTTACCAGCCTCGTTTTGTGCTGGCTGATACAAACCTCTTAAAGACACTGCCGCAAGACCAGATCAAGGCCGGCCTGTCCGAAGCTGTCAAATATGCCGTCATTAAAGACGCGGCGTTCTTTGATTTTTTCAAAAAAAATATTAAAGAAATAAAGGCCCTGGATACATCGAGGCTCAACAAGGTAATACTCAAGTGCGCCGGACTAAAAGCCAGGATAGTAGCGCTTGATGAGTTTGACAAAAAAGGGGTACGCATCATCCTGAATTTCGGCCATACTTTTGGCCATGCGATCGAAGCCGCTTCGCGATATAAGATCTCTCATGGCCAAGCGGTGGCCATAGGCATGGTGGCTGCGTGTAAACTCTCTCTTAAGCTCGGGCTTTTAAACGAAAAAACCGCGCGTGAGATCACGCAACTCCTTTGCGCAATAGGGTTACCAACAAGAGTAAAGAATATAAAACCAGGCATGGTCCTGGCCGCGCTAAAACATGACAAAAAATTCTTACAAGGGAAAAACCGCTTTGTTTTGATCGAAAAGATCGGAAAGACAAAGATCGTAGAAAATATCCCCGAAAAACTGCTTAGAGAGATAATAGCTGAATTGATTTGGGTAGGTAAACCGCTTACTTTGCGCGAAGGATGATCTTTTGGCCTTCAAAGCTAAGTTCAGCCCTGTCAGCAGAAACCTTTTCAAGCCTGGCGCCTTCGATCATAGCGCCTTCCCGGACGACCCTGCCATTTATCAAAGCCAAACTGCCGTTTTCACCGTAAAGAATGCCAGATAAGGTAAGGAGAGGGATTGGTTTTTCCTCTTTAGGCACGCTTTCCGCCGCTGTCTCGAAACCAAGCGTAGGAGCAACTTCAACGATCGTAGTTTGAGCAGGGCTTACCAGAACCGTCGCAGCTTCTCTCTTTAGCGCCTGTTTTTGAGCATTTGGTTTTGAAAAAACAGCAAAAAGAACAGTCGTGCCGGCAAAACCGGCAATAACAAGGCCTATAATAAGATATAAGGGAAGCCCTGTCTTTTTTAGGTCGAGCGGCTGCAAAGGAGGCTTAAGAAGCTCTTGCGGCGCAGACGAAGGTTGGATATCGCTCTTTTGATTTTCCATGTATATTTATCTTAGGTATGGATAAATTATATCATCCTATCATGTTTTGTAAAGCATAATAAGTTTGACACAGAATGGGTTATGTGATAATCTATTGACCAATTCCGGAAAGAAACCATGGAAATACCCGAAAAACGAAGGTCTAAACGCTTAAAAACAAGCCTTCCTGTCACATTTCAACATGTGGGCACATCAAAGCGCTATGGTGAGACAGTCACCAAAGACATCAGCGTGACAGGCTTGAGAATGAACATAGATTCGTTTTTCCCTCCAAACAGCAACTTTGTAATAAAGCTGCGTTTCCCGGAAGTAAACAAGATCATAGAAGTTTTGGCACGTGTCGTCTGGTCGCAAACCACCCTGCATTCGAACCAGTACCAGGCAGGCATGGAATTTACAGAGATAAACCCGATTTTCAAAAAGTGGCTGGAAGAGTATATTCTGATCAACATCGCACTGGGAAAATAAGATCCGGAGGGTAAATTAATGGCAGATAAAGAATCGAAGAAGGTGAACTGCGCCAAATGCAACAAGCCTTTAAAACGTATTAAGCGCTATTATAGGAACGGCAAATTCTATTGCAATAAAAAATGCTTTGCCAATGCAAATAAAAAAGCAGCCGAATAAAAGAGAGCACACCCAGGAACGCCGACGCTACCAGCGCGTTTGTAAAAACGTCGCCATCAAGCTCAAGGAAAAGGATATAGACTTTGTCACGGAGACAAAGAATATAAGCTGCATCGGCGCCTACTGCCTGATCGACTCCTATCTGCCCATCTTGACGAAGCTAAAGATCACCCTGCTCATACCCCGATCCAAAGGTGCAAAAACAGCCAAACATATCATCTGCGAAGGTACTATCGTGCGCATCGAACGCTCACCTGACCCATTGGAACACGACAAGTACAACATCGCCATATATTTCAATTCGATCTCAAAAGGCGACATGAAACTCATCGACGCCTATGTCAAAAATCACCTCGCACAATCTCTTTAAAGGCTCCTCTTAAAACGGCCTGTCTCCCGCCATGGGCAACATTACCAGTCCTCTGCCAGTCAAACTTATTTGCGGCTTTATAGCCAATGATGAGGCATTGTTCCAAAAAGCAGAGAAGCTGTTAACAAAGAAATTCGGGCCGGCTGACTATAAAAGCCCGGTATTCCGATTTGACCTTACCGACTATTACTCTAAGGAGATGGGCAAAAACCTTAAGAGAAGATTTTTATCTTTTGAAAAGCTCGTGCCGGCCCAACGGCTGCCGGAAATTAAGATTTTCACCAATCTATTGGAAAAAAAATTGTCACGCGATCCCGGCAAAAGGGACTTAAATATCGACCCGGGTTATATATCCCTTTCCAAGCTTGTTTTGGCAACTACAAAAAGTTTCGTCCACCGTATTTACACAGGAAAAGGGATCTTCCAGGAAGTAACTCTATACTTCAAAGACAACACATTCACCGCAGGACGCTGGACCTATCCGGATTACAGGTCAGACAGCCATATCGCGCTTTTTAATGAGATCAGAAATAAATACTACGACCAGGTCGAGAAAAAATATGGCCAATCCCAGCTACATAGATGCGTTTAACACCGGGGCCCTGGCGCAACGGGTCGAAGCAGCGCTTGCCTTGCTTGGATCATGCTCCATATGCCCTAAAAAATGCGGCGTAAACCGCCTCAAAAACGAGCAGGGTTTCTGCCGAACAGGCAGGAACGCTATTGTCTGCAGCTATTTTGCCCATCACGGCGAAGAGCCGGCTATCTCCGGCACAGAAGGCTCGGGCACTATATTTTTTTCGCGCTGTAACTTAAAATGCGTGTACTGCCAAAATTATGACTTCAGCCAATTGGAAGAAGGCAGGGAGGTCAGCGCACGAGAGTTGGCCGGTTATATGCTGGAACTGCAAAAACTTGGCTGCCACAACATCAATTTTGTCACGCCGACCCACGTAATACCCCAGATATTAGAGGCGCTGATCTTAGCTGTCAAAGACGGGCTGAACGTCCCTTTAGTTTACAACACCTCCGGCTATGAACTACCTGAAGTTATCAAGATGCTAGACGGTATTATTGATATATACATGCCTGATATGCGTTACGCGGACAAGGCATATGCTGCAAAATATTCCGCAGCTCCCGATTATCCGAAATTCAACCAAAATGCGGTAAAAGAGATGTTTCGCCAGGTGGGCAGCGGCCAATTCGATAAAAACGGCGTCATCCAACACGGGCTGATCATCCGACATCTCGTATTGCCGCAAAACTTAGCAGGCACAAATGAAATATTCGCGTTTATCGCCAAGGAGCTTTCACCTCAAATATCTATCAGCCTCATGAGCCAATATCACCCGTGTTTTGAAGCTAAAAATTATCCGCCGCTTGACCGCCGCGTCACTCTCGAAGAATACGAAGATGCTATTTCTCTGCTTAAAAAATACGGGCTTGAAAACGGATGGGTCCAGGAATCGCACGGCCTGGAGCGCTTTGCCGGAACTAACATTAAAAGGAACATTTGAAAATTAAAATAGTCCCTGAAGATTTTTTTGTAGAAGAAATATTAGCTGCCCGAGCCGCATCCAAAGGGGCTTACGGCCTTTACCTTTTAGAGAAAAAAAACCAGAACACGGTTGAACTCCTGCTTGAGATCTCTAAAAAATTACGCCTGCCATTTTCAAATTTCGGCTACGGCGGAAGAAAAGACAAGCACGCCTTTACCCGCCAGTACATAACTATTCCAAATAACAAAAAACCTTATGAGATCAAAGAAAAATATTGGGCCCTGAAACCCGCCGGTTTCCTGGATAGGCCTATGGGGCCGGACCTCATCGGGGCCAATCGCTTTTCCATCGTCTTAAGGGACCTTAACACAAAAGAACTTCTTACGGCGCAACAAGAACTCCCTAAAATAAAGGAAGACGGGTTTGCAAATTACTTCGATGACCAGAGGTTCGGCACACTCGACAACATCCAAGGTTTTTTGGCTGAAAAGGTCCTAAAAAAGCATTTTAACGGCGCGCTAAAGATATATCTAACCCATTTATCATCTTCTGACTCCAAGGAAGAAAAAAGCTGCAAAAAATTCTTTTTCGAAAATTGGGGCGACTGGGTTGCCTGTCTGAAAAAAGCCGAAACTCCGGCCGCGCAGATGGCTTTCAGCCGCCTTGCAAGTAAACCCAAAGACTTTCTTCCCATATTAAGAGCGATCCCGCACCATGAGTTGACGCTTTATTTTTCGGCTTATCAGGGCTATTTGTGGAACGAAGTCTTAAGAAGATTGATAAGACAAAAAGTAGAGGATCCTCTTATGCATAAAGGCCTGGCCGGAGATTACCTCTTTTTTGATACCCTGGAGCCTGATAAGCGCAGTTACTGGTCAAATCTTCTCATACCAACCGCGGCCTCTAAAATGAAAATGTCCGGCGATGAAATAGAAAAGATAACAAAGGAAGTTTTTGAAGAGAACCAATTGGCAACACCTATGTTCAACATCACAAAGGTCCGGCAGGCATATTTTAAAAGCACTGACAGAAGGGCGGTCGCTATTCCCGAGGGGCTCGCAACCGAATACGCAGATGACGAGGCCTATCCTGGCTCTAAAAAACTCACCCTTAAATTTTCCCTGCCGCGCGGCAGCTACGCAACCATGCTCATCAAAAGGCTTTTTTAGCACTCGCGGATCTAAAGTATAGGGTAAAACTTGCCCGTCCGAATAAACAAACCAAACCACCCCCTACCTGTCAAAAGAACTTGACAATATATAGGTAACATAGTAAAGTAGTTTCGAAATATATAAACTATGATAATATCTATAAAGGAGCATAACAATGGATAAGAATATGGAAGAGCGGATGTTCCAGATGCATGCCGAGGTTTGCAAAAGCATGGCGAGTCCTACTCGATTAAAAATCATAAATCTATTGGGTGAAGGAGAAAAAAGCGTGGAAGAATTAAGAAAACGTTTGAAATTGCCAAAAGCTAACCTTTCTCAACATCTAAGTATCTTACGTCAGCGTAGAATCGTTACCACGAGGAGAGTTGGGCTTAATATTTACTACAGGTGCGCAAACCAAAAAATGCTCAAGGCCTGCGAGATCCTGCGGGAAGTGCTAATGGAGCAACTCGCAGAAGGTGGCCGTTTGGGCAAATGGATAGACAGGGGGGAGAAATGAAACTTGAACGCCTAACACAAGCGGTTCTGGGCCGCCCTAAGCTAGTTATTGGACTTGTTGCTGCCATAAGCATTTTCTTTATGGCGCAGTTCCCAAAGATTACGATCGATACTGACCCCAAGAATATGCTTCCTGCGACTTCGCCTGTCCGCCAGTATAATGACAAGGTAGAAAAAGACTTCGTCCTTCATCCTGATGTGATCGTATTGGGGATAGTCAACACGGAAGGGATTTTTAACCAGCAAACGCTTACATATGTCAAAGATCTGACGAATGCCGTTCGACAAATACCCGGTGTGATCGTGCGGGATGTGGATAGCCTTTCAACTGTAGAGAATGTTTTTTCAAAAGAAGGCGAACTCATTGTAAGGCCTGCTTTGGGCGATATCCCGAAGACCACAGAAGAGTTAACAGCTTTACGCAAAAGCATTTTAGACAATTCACTCTTTGTGGGCCGCTTTATTTCTTCGGACGGGAAAGCCGTAGCGATCTTTATTCCTATAGAGCCCGCTGCCAACGGCAAGGAGATCGCAGACAAGATCCGTGCGATACTACCAATAGATCCGGGCAAAAACCATTTTTATCTTGCAGGAGATCCTGTTGCCCGCGATACATTCGGAACAGAGATGTTTCGACAAATGGGGCTTTTTTCTCCTATAGCAGGCCTTGTGATGTGTATCGCGTTATGGTTTATGTTCCGCAATGTTATCGTGATCGTAGCCAATATGGCTGCTGCAATGATCGGCATCATCTGGAGTATGGGAGGCTTGATCGGCTTAGGGTTTCCTGTCCACATCATGAGTTCTATGAGTCCGGTCTTTTTAATGGCGATCGCAACCGATGCAGTGCATATTTTTAATGAGTTTGCATTCCGGCTACGCGAAGGCCAGGATAAACGAAGTGCCATCTTGGAGACGATGAAAGTTTTGGGTGGACCTGTTTTCTATTCGGATATTACCACAGCCGTTGGTTTTGCCGCACTTGCAACAGTCACCATCGTTCCGGTCAAAATTTTCGGGCTAGTTATTGCGTTCGGGACCCTAGTTGTCCTTCTCATGAGTTTTACCTTTATTCCAGCCCTTCTCATGTTTATTCCTGAAAAGCATATTTTAAAGCTTGCATCGGTTCAAGGAAAAGGGGAAAAATTCTCTCCTTCACTAATACGCATGGGACGCTTTTGCGTAGAAAAATCCAAACCAATTCTTCTCGTGGGCATCGTGCTATTTATAGTGGCAATAGCGGGTCTTACCCGTATTCATGTTAATAACAACATGGTCCACTGGTTTAAATTCAATAGTGAAGTCAGGACTGCAGACCGTGTCATGAATAAATATCTCGGCGGAACTTCCACAGCCTATTTGGTTGTTCAGGCCAAAAATGATGGTGCTGTAGGAGATCCTGCGTTTTTACGTCAAATTGACGGCCTTCAGCGCGAGTTGGAAAAAGACCCAATAATCGGGAAAACATTCTCCTTGGCGGATTATATCAAACGCACGAATCTGGTTATGCATGATAATGTACCAATATTTAATCGCATACCGGATTCTAAGCAAGAAGTAGGGCAATACCTATTTCTGTTACAATCAGCAGCTAAACCCCGACATCTTGATAACGTCGTAGATTTTTCCCTTAAAACCGCCAACATCATCATTCAGTTGAAAAGCTGGGATGCCGATGCGATGAAATCAGTCATTGGCCGGGCGAATAGTTTCTTCGCTTCGCACCCCTTGCCGGAAGTGACGAATTTCAAACCAGCCGGGATCGCCTATTTTAATATGGTATGGAACCATGAGGTACTTTGGGGGATGGTTAGCAGTTTTCTCTGGGGGCTCGTTCTGGTATTGATACTTCTTGTCTTCCAGACCCGCTCGTTTCTATGGGGTACTTTGAGTTTTCTGCCGCTTCTTTTCACAATAGCATTGATCTATGGTGTCGTAGGGTTGATCGGTAAAGATTTTGACATGCCGGTTGCAGTGCTATCCACGCTTTCCTTGGGCATGGCTATTGATTTTGCCATTCATTTCGTTGGCCGGTTCCATCAGCGGTATAAAGAAGACCATCGTAAGCCAGGGGGCGATGGTTTGGCTTCCGATAGCCAAAGCCACTTGAAAGAGACGCTTATTTGGACGATAGCCAGGCCCGGCAAAGGGATTTTTCTTAATGCCATTCTTTTTGCCTTGGGGTTTGCAATAATGGCTTTTGCATCTTTAACCCCGTATATCACCGTTGGAGTTTTCATGGCGGCGATCATGGTTCTTTCTTCGATAATGAGCGTTATTTATCTACCAGCCCTTATCCAATTATGGTCAAGAAAACTAATCAAGCAGACACCCCGCGCTGATCGGAATTGCGCGGGTGTTGTCTTCGTAGACAAGAAAGGTGGCGTATGAAAAAAATACTCTCTGCTTCAGTCATTGTTTTTATGTTATTTGCGAGCGGATTTTGGGCTAAAAATATATATGCTCAAGACACGCAAAGCGGCAAGACAGTGATGAATGAAATGCTTTTAGCTTATTACTATCCACAGACAGATGCCAAAAGCGAGATATCTATGCGCATCGTGAATCGTCAAGGCCAAGTCCGCCAACGGCGTCTGACCATGCTTCGTCTTAACCAGACATCCGGCGGCGACCAGTTTTATTACATTTATTTCCATGAGCCTGCCGATGTTAAGGGTATGAGTTTCTTGGTGTTAAAACATCTTGGCCGCGATGACGACCGCTGGATGTATCTGCCGGCGATCGATCTGGTCAAACGCATTTCTTCAAGTGACAAACGTACGAGCTTTGCAGGGTCAGACTTTACTTATGAGGATGTTTCCGGACGCGCTCTTGATGAGGACGCTCATGAGTTGATAGGCGAAGAAAGCCTCGGCACGTATTCCTGCCAAGTAGTTAAAAGCACGCCGAAACGTCCAGGGGAGACAGAATTTAGCTATCGAAAATTCTGGATCGATAAAGTAACACATCTTTCGCTTAAAGTAGAGCACTACGATCTCAAAGGAAAGCTTTACAAGGTTTATGAGACCCAGGAGATCCAAACTATTCAAGGCACACCTACGATCACGAAAGCGGTAATGAAAGATATTGAGAACGAACGCTATACCGAGATCGCCATGAAAAATGTCTCTTATAATGTGGGAATTACTTCGGATATTTTCCAAGAGAGGCTGTTGCGCAGGCCTCCCAGGCAATGGATTGGAGAATAATTTGTTGAGCAAAATTTGCGGTTTCATTCTTATAGCTTTTATCTTGGCTATCTCTAACAGCGAAGTTTTGTTTGCCGAGTCGGCGGATCCATGGACTCATATTTTTGATTCAGTTCATGGATTTACAGAAGCTGCTTACGGACATAAATTCGCAGGGGATAAGCTGGCACAAAAGAATAGCTACAATCTCTTAGAACAACGCCTTCAGCTTAAAGTTGCTTATCGGCCGCAGAAACCTGCATGGCTTGCCTCGTTAAATCCGGAGTTTTTCTACAAAGGAGATCTCCTGGCGGATGAATACAAGGAAACACTGCGGTATCATATACGCGAGGGATACGGGCTTGTTAGCCCCCTCTCATGGATGGATGTTAAACTTGGTAGGCAGATCCTTACCTGGGGAACAGGAGATTATCTTTTTATCAACGACGTCTTCCCGAAGGATTATGAGTCATTCTTTATCGGTCGGGATGATGAATATCTCAAAGCGCCGTCAGATGCCGGGAAATTCTCGATCCATGGCCGCCTGGTTTCAATGGATGTGGTGGTTATCCCTTCTTTTACCCCCGATGTCTCGATCAGGGGGGATCGTTTGAGCTTTTATGATAATTTCCTTGGCCGGATCGCAGGCAAAGAATCCAATCGGATATTCACAGAACCTGCGGTTCAGCCCGCGAATACAGAAATTGCTACTCGTCTATATCGCAATTTCGGAGAGTATGAAACAGCTATTTATGCATTTAAAGGATTCTTTAATCAGCCGGTGGGTATTAAGAATGAGAGCACAAAAGAGATCTTTTATCCGAAGCTTGCAGTTTTTGGCGCGAGCATTCGCGGTCCTGCGCCGTCCGTGGGAGGTATTGCTTCCGGTGAAATCGGTTATTCAGATTCCTTGCAAGACCGTAGTGGTAAAAATCGACTCATCGAGAATTCGGCGATGAAATACCTTCTTGGCTATGAGCGGGATTTTCCAAAGGATTGGCGCATAGGAATGCAATATTTCGTAGAACAGATGCTGAATTTTGATGAATTCAAGGCAAACAGCCAGCCCGGCGATATTCCCAGGGACGAGTTCCGGCAACTTTTAACTTTTCGTATTACAAAGCTCTTCCGGCTTCAAACTTTAGAGATGTCACTTTTTACTTTTTATTGCCCCACTGATAGCGATGCCTACATACGGCCGCGTCTTGCGTGGCAGGTAAATGACCACTGGAAATTTACAGTGGGGGCAAATATTTTTTTCGGCAAACATGACTGGACCCAATTTGGCCAGTTGGAAGGTAACGATAACTTCTATATAAGGGTTAGATATAGTTTTTAATGGAAACATCAATAACCGGAGGGAACTATGGATAAAATAATGATCATTCTCAACGAAGGGCCTAATACAATGCGCTCCTGGAACGGCATCAGGCTCGCCGGCGGAATATTGGATGTCAACTTAGAAACGCAAATAGTTTTGTTTGATGAAGCTGTTTTCTGCGCTAAAAAAGGCCAGAATCCTCCGGATGATCTAGAAGGCCTGAATCTTGCAAAAAAGCTATCAGACCTGATCAAGCTTGGTGTTAAGATCTTAGTCTGCGGCAGCTGCTGCCAAGCGCGCGGAGTAAAAAAGGAAGAATTGATCGATGGTGTTGAGATCTGCTGCCTGACTGATGTAGCCAATGGTATAAAAACCAGCAAGCAAACACTGATATTCTAATCTAGGAAAGGTCTAACGGAGGTTTCAATGCTTAACCTAAATCCTGACGAAATCAAAAAAATGGTAAAAGACAAATATAGCGAAGTCGCAACTGACCCTTGCGCTGTTTTTAACTTTCCTGTGGGCAAAGCCTTTGCCTTAAAAGTCGGTTACCCAAAAGAAATATTGGATAATCTGCCTGTTTCTTTGACAGAGTCATTTACAGGTGCCAATAACCCGCAGCCTTTTGTTGCGTTAAAACCAGGTGAGATCGTCCTTGACCTGGGCTGCGGAGGAGGCCTGGATCTATATTTCTACGCCATAGCGGTTGGCGCGCAGGGCAAAGTCTTTGGCCTGGATATCTCGGAAGCCATGGTCAACAGGGCAATGGACAATATGAAAAAAACAGGGACGGATAATGTAGAGGTCCGCAGAGGCGAATCCGACAACCTGCCTTTTGAGGATAATTTCTTTGATGTAGCCGCTTCAAACGGGATATATAACCTTTCACCTGATAAAGAAGCAGTGATGAAACAGGTCTATCGTGTATTAAAACCGGCAGGCCGGACTGTATTTTGCGAGATCATCCTAAAAGCGCCATTGTCGGACGAAGAAAGAAAAAGCCATAGCGACTGGTTCAGGTGCATCGGCGGTGCCTTAGTGGAAAAAGACTTTTTGGCTTTAATGGAAAAAGTGGGTTTTAAGGATATAGAAGTCATATCTAGTTGCCGCAATGCCCGCACAGGCCATCCTTACGCAATATGCGCAAATATCAGGGCTTATAAGTGAAAAAAAATCCCAAAGAACCATCTGTGTTCCCAAAAATTTGCATATTAGACCCGGATGGCGATATAGTAAAATATCTGTTGCACAATAATAAGGCGATACCTAATCCGACATGGGCCTGCTATCATACAATATTATATGATTTTATTTACGATGGCATACAATTCGGAATAATCGCAGGGGCTGTGGGGGCGCCATTCGCAGTACTTGTTGCCGAGGAGCTGTTCGCCTCCGGTTGTAAATTGCTGATCAGCATCTCATCCGCCGGACAACTATTACCCATTTGTAAACCTCCGTATTTCGTTTTAATTGAGCGCGCGATAAGAGATGAAGGTACCAGCTATCACTACGTTGCGCCTTCTATCTACAGCAGCATTGGCCCATCATTGATAAATTCGCTAAAAAATGTATTCCAGGATCCGGATTTTCAGGTTGAGATCGGCACAAGCTGGACAACTGATGCCCCATTTCGCGAAACCGCGTCCCTGATCAGCCGCTATACTTCCAAAGGCATTCTTGCGGTGGAAATGGAGGCGGCGGCATTGTACGCCTTTGCGAAAGCAAAACAGATGAGCATAGTTTGTTTTGCGCATATCACTAATCAGATGGGAAAGATCGAAGGGGATTTTGAAAAAGGGATTGCTTACGGCAGTATAGATGCTTTAAAAATTTGTTCTCTCGTGGCGAATAAAATTTTGGACAAAAAAAGAAAACAACATCTAAACCATTGACTTATCTTATGATTTTAGATAGACTTATATCATTGAAAGAAATTAAAACTTGACTCCTTGCTTAAACGCTTGTCCGCCATTGATTCAGTGGCGGACTGCGCAAACTACGGAGTTGATTCTGTAAGGTAAACACTGTGGGGAGGCAGAATCAATGAATAAAAAACAAATTACTGTTTTGACGCTTGAGGTAATCGCCATTGTTTTGATCGTCATTTTTACGCCGCGCTACAAGATCACTTGGCTCGATTCCGAAAATTTTATCAAAACAGAGCAGACTAGCCCGCTTTACAAAAGATCCAAAGCAAAAGAGAGCCTCCATTTGGACAAGATCGCCATCTATTCGGGCCTTGTGGCCATGGCATCGGGCCTACTGATCTTTGGCTTAAGGGATAAACGTGGATAGTATAATTTTTGAAATAAAGGACCAGCTTTTTTATACGATAACTCTCGCCATAAATTTTTTTAAAGTCATAAATTTATCCACATTTTTGCTAAGCCTCGGCCTTCTCTACATCGTCGTCCTGCGTAAATGGGCCTTAAAAAAAATAGGCTCTTTCTTTTTGATCATTTTCCTTTTATTCATCCTGATGATACGTACAGAGGCATATTTTACGACCACATTTGGCGCCGATAGTTCCAGCGTTTCCATCGGCGTTTGCCGCACAGTTTTTCTCATCATTGCAGCGCTTGTTTTCATCTATTACGCTGCGATAAAAGAATAAGATGTCCAAAAATAAAAAGATCCTGCTGGTCATCGAAGACCAGAACCTGGATAAAATATTAACCTATCTTTTAAAGGCCTGGAACTATGACGTCATCCTCTGCAATGACGGCAACCAGGCTTTAAAGCTGGCCGCGCAAAAATACCCCGACCTCATCCTTATCGATGCCCATCTATCCATGATAGACAGCTTGAAACTCTGCAAGATATTAAAATATGACTTTATAACGTCATATATGCCTATAATCATATTGATCGAGAAAAAACAATTACGCCGCAGCCTCTTGGACATAGAGCAGGGTGTCGATGACTTCCTTATAAAACCTCCGGATCCAATAGACTTAGAGATCCGTATCGCCCTGTCTTTGAGAAGCGCCGACCACCAGTTCCACGCAAATGCCTTGACCAAGCTGCCCGGCAATAAATCCATCGAGAAGCTGATCAAGGCGCATCTGGATGAAAACAGGACCTTTTCCTTTGCTTACCTGGATATAAACAACTTCAAATCTTTCAACGACAAATACGGTTATATCGCAGGAGACAGGGTCATCCTGCAGACAGCAAAGATAATCACGTCGACTGTAAAAAAATTGGGCAATCCGGGTAATTTTGTAGGCCATATAGGCGGAGATGATTTTGTATACCTGACAACAACCGACAAAGAAGAGCTGATAGCCCAGGAGTGCATCAACGAATTCGACCGCCTCATGCCATTCCATTATTCCTCGGAAGACAGAAAGAACGGTTTTATAAAAGCCAAGGACAGAAGCGGCCACCTTAAGCATATCCCTTTGATGGGCCTGTCGATCGCAATTGTAAACAACCGGTCTTTAAAAATACGTTCGATCTTCGAACTGATAGAGATCGCTTTCGAAATAAAAAAATTTCTAAAGAAACACCATACCAGCAATTATCTTGTTAACCGCCGCCTGACCGATACCTGGACACATGACGTAAGCCGCCGCGTGACGGATACCGGGCTCGAAGTACGCTCCGAACTCAAAGAACAATATGACAATGAACTAAAGGCCCATCCGCACCGTTTAAAGAATTACAAACCGCTGGGGCAGATCATGCTGGAAACTCATCTTTTAAACGAAGAACAGCTTAATGAAGCGCTCAACAACCACTGGAACACCGGGCAGCATCTGGGAGAGGTGGTAGTCTCTATGGGCCTATCCGATGAAGAACACATCAAGCGCCTGCTGGAACACCAGCCGGACTTTACGCCATCTAAAAGCAAATAAAAGGGGGACAGTTTTATGAAAAGATGCCAGAAATGCAAAGTACCGCTTGAAGGGGCTTTTTCAGGCCTGCTAAAAAAAGTACTGAAGTGCTATCCTTCCGCGGAAGATCCCGGCCTTTGCAACCGTTGTGCCGCCGCTGCCAAAAAGAAAACATCGACATACATATGCCAGATATGCAACCGCGGTATTGATGACTCTATAGCACTTACCCATGTCAAAACCGAAGAATACCTATTAAGCCTGATCAAAAAAGACCATCCTGAATGGAAGGAAACCGAAGGGGCGTGCCCTGAATGCATAAACTATTACAGGGAATTGATAAAGAAAGCAAAAATATAGACAAACTGACTCCTTGCTTAAGCGCTTGTCCGCCATTGTTTCAGTGGCGGACTGCGCAAGCTTCGGAGTTTCAGCCGAAGGCTGATCCGCCTACGGAGGAAATTTTGCAAGGTAGGATTGTATATGGCAAAATTAAGGAGATGATACGATAAAAGTCAAATGAGTTGGTGAATTCTCTGGATTATCGATATAGTAGCTCGAATGGTCTGGAGAGTAGATAGGTTATAGGTTGTATCGTTTACCTGGGGCTTCATTGACCCCGTG
>JACRLT010000009.1 GCA_016235185.1 Candidatus Omnitrophota bacterium | reverse complement strand
TGGTACTGGAGATTATAGACGGCGTGAGTGCTTTTTCGGAATCTCATGCCGTTATTGTACCATATCTTTTATGCCACCACATTGTCTGGACAGCCTATACATCACCAGACAGGAGTCTGGTGGTTTAACGGCTGACTAAAGAAAAAATTAACTACTATCCAATACAATGTGGCCATAGAGAACGGAACTGAACCCGCCTTCAACAACCCCTATTGGGACAACAAAAAAGAAGGTATCTACGTAGACATAGTTTCAGGAGAACCGCTTTTTGCCTCGTCAGATAAATTTGAGTCCGGCACAGGCTGGCCCAGTTTTACAAAGCCGCTTGAACCGCAAAACATAGTAGAAAAAAAAGACAAGAGCCTCTTGCCAAGCCGCACAGAAGTCAGAAGTAAAAACGCTGACTCCCACTTAGGCCACGTATTTACCGACGGGCCGCAGCCTACAGGGCTTCGTTATTGCATTAATTCTGCAGCACTGCGTTTCATCCCGAAAGAAGACTTAGGAAAAGAAGGCTACGGCCAATACAAGAAACTCTTCGAGAAATAGCTTATGCCTGAAACAAAGACCATAGCGACCCTTGGGCCTGCAAGCGACGATCCCACGATCTTAAGAAAAATGATGCTGGCGGGCATGGATGTCGCGCGGCTGAATTTTTCCCACGGCACTCACCCGGAACACCAAAGACGTATTGAAAACATCCGGGCCTTGAACAAAAAATACAGGCGCCATATCCGTATATTGCAGGACCTGGAAGGTTACCGCATCCGCATCGGCCGCTTGAAATACGCCCCGTCAAAACAGATACAGCTTAAAAAACAGCAAATAGTCTTTCTGACAAACAAAGAAAATATATCCACAAAAGAAGTCATTCCGTTCGATTATCCTGGCTCCTTAAACGATTTTAAAACAGGCCAATTGATATATGTCGATGACGGACTGATATCGCTCCAGGTAAAGTCCAAAACCAAATACTACCTAAAGATCGAGGTCCTGATACCCGGGGTCTTAAAAGAGCACAAGGGCATCAACATCCCTGACATAAGGCTTAAATTCCAAGATTTAACCGAAAAAGACAAAACGGATATGGGTTTCGGCATAAAAAATAGTGTGGATTTTATTGCCCAGTCTTTTGTCCGTGGAAAAAAGGATATTTTAAACATCCGCCGTTTTCTTGGCTCATTCTCCTGCAGGATCATAGCCAAGATAGAGAACCGCGAAGGGATAAAGAATATCGATGAGATATTGGATGTTTCAGACGGCATAATGATAGCCCGCGGCGATATGGGCGTGTCTTTGCCCATCTATGAAGTGCCTGTCTGGCAGAAGATCCTCATAAAAAAATGCAAGGAACAGAAGAAATTCGTAATAACCGCAACGCAGATGCTGGAAACCATGACCGAGCGCGCAAGGCCGACCCGCGCAGAGGTGAGCGATGTGGCAGGGGCCATCTTTGACGGCTCAAATTACGTCATGTTATCCGCAGAAACCGCAACAGGGCTTTATCCGGTAGAGAGCGTAGCCATGATGAACAACATCATCAAGTTCACCGAAGAATACTTAAAAAAATCGTGACTGATATCAAAATAGATAAGATCATCCGCTCCAAAAGAAGGACACTCGGCCTGCAAATCACTCACGATGCCAGCCTGGTCATACGCGCGCCAAAAAGAATGCCCCTGTATTTTATTGAAAAGATCGTCCGCGAAAAAAGCTCCTGGATAAAAAAAAGACAAAAAATAGCCGCAGAAAGAGCCGTAAGACTTACACCAAAACAATTTGTAGAAGGAGAAGAATTCTTATATTTAGGGAGTGCCTGGCGCCTGTCTATCGTAGATAACAACCCAGCACCGCTTTTGTTTGACCAGGGATTTCATCTTTCAAAAAACCACCTTGCGCGAGCAAGGGAAACCTTTATTTACTGGTATAAAAAAGAGGCTGCGGCAAAAATAAAAGAACGGCTCGATCTGCACTCATCCTTGTCCGGGCTCAAATACAATAAATTCAATATAACAGGGGCCCAAAAACGCTGGGGTTCCTGCACACCAGCCAACAATTTGAACTTCAGCTGGCGCCTGATCATGGCGCCCCCGGAAGTCATTGACTATGTAGTAACCCATGAGCTCGCTCATCTGGCTCAAAGGAACCATTCAAGGCACTTTTGGAAAAAAGTATCCGACCTATTCCCTAAATTCAAGGAATGCAGGGCCTGGCTAAGGAAAAATGAGCACATATTGAGCGTTTTTTGAAAATAGTAATATTCCTTGACAAACCGTAAAACAGTGCTAATATAATCCCAGTAAAAGTTTAGAAGTCTTGGCCGCTCCGTTAGGAATCCAAGGATTCTGGGCAGGTGAAGACGATACAGATTTCTATGGGTTTACTAATCTTAAGAAAAGGAGGTAACAAGCAATGGCAAAAGGAACAGTAAAGTGGTTCAATGATCAAAAAGGCTATGGTTTTATCACTCCTGAAAACGGGAAGGATGTATTCGTACATCATTCTTCTATCCAGGGTGAAGGTTTCAAGACCTTAGCTGAAGGCCAAGCGGTTGAGTTCAATATCGAACAAGGCCAAAAAGGCGAGCAGGCTACTAACGTAGTCAAGCTATAGATCGTGAATTCAAAAAAAGGCCCGGGACTATTTTAGTTTCGGGCCTTTTTTTGCAGAAGGAAGCAACGCATCATGATATCAGTCAGTAACGTTTCTCTACAATACGGCCAACGCAAGCTTTTCTCCGGCGTAAATATCGTTTTTCAGGGCAGTAATTGCTACGGGTTAATAGGCGCAAACGGCTCCGGGAAATCCACATTTTTAAAGATACTTTCCGACGAAATAGAGACCACGACCGGCGAGGTCAGCGTTACTCCTGGTAAGCGCATTTCGGTCTTAAAGCAGGACCAGTTCGCCTATGATGAATTCACGGTCCTTGCAACGGTGATAATGGGGCATAAGCGACTTTTTGATATCATGACAGAGAAAGAGGCGCTTTATGCCAAGGCCGATTTTTCGAATGCAGACGGCATGCGTATCGCCGACCTTGACCACGAATTCCTGGAAATGAACGGCTGGGACGCCGAATCCGATGCCGCTAAACTGTTAAGCTATGTCGGGATCCCGGAAGAATTTTGTCAGACACAGATGAAACAGCTTGAGGCCGGCCAAAAGGTCCGCGTGCTTTTAGCGCAGGCATTATTCGGCAATCCAGATATCCTGCTTTTAGACGAACCCACAAACCATTTAGACGTTGAAACCAGCATGTGGCTGGAAGAATTTTTGTGTAATTTTGAGAATTTAGCCATCGTGGTTTCGCATGACCGCCATTTTTTGGATAAAGTCTGCACGCACATCGCGGATATTGACTATGGCAAGATCCAGCTTTATCCGGGCAATTTCACTTTTTGGCTGGAATCAAGCCAGCTTGCGCTAAAACAGCGCAGTGAAGCCAATAAAAAGATTGAAGAGAAGCGCAAAGAACTGCAGGAATTTATCGCGCGTTTTAGCGCGAACGCATCCAAATCCCGCCAGGCTACCAGCCGAAAAAAGATATTAGAAAAACTTACGATCGAAAATATCCAGCCTTCCTCGCGAAAATATCCCTATGCAGGGTTTGAGCAGGAACGCGAATGCGGAAACGATTGTTTAAGCATAAACGGCCTGTCTAAATCTATCGACGGAAATGTCATGTTCGAGAATTTAGACATAACTATCGAGAAAGGGGATAAGGTCGCTTTTCTTGGGCCAAATGACCTGGCAAAAACCCTGCTTTTCCAGATTTTGATGAATGAAGTCCAACCTGACAGCGGAACCTTCAAGTGGGGCTACTCGGCTAATCGGGCATACTACCCGCGCGATAACGCCAAATATTTTGAAACAGACCTCAACGTCATTGACTGGCTTCGCCAGTATACAACGAACACCGATGAAAATTTTGTGCGCGGATTTTTAGGCCGTATGCTTTTTACCGGAGATGAATCCTTAAAAAAGGTCAGGGTCTTGTCCGGAGGCGAAAGGGTGCGGTGCATGCTGGCACGCATGATGCTCCAGCAAGCAAATGTGCTCATTCTTGATGAACCGACCAATCATCTAGACCTGGAATCCATAACATCGCTAAACCGCGGGCTGGAGAAGTTCCGCGGGACCATCCTTTTTTCTTCGCAGGACCATGAGTTGATACAAACAGTTGCAACCCGCATCATCGAGATCACGCCCAAAGGCTACATCGACCGCATCCATACTACGTTTGATGAATATCTGGAAAATGTAGAGATCAAAGAAAAACTGCACCAATTATACTCTAACTAGGTTATATTCCCTACGAGGCCGATTAAATAAGCCGGGATCTTTGTTTCCAATAGCATCCTCTTGCCGCTCCAGGGATGCAGGAAAGATATCGAGCGGGCGTGCAGCGCCATGCGTTTATACGTATCATTCTTCCAACCATACTTTGTATCACCCACTATAGGATGCCCCATTTCAGCGCAATGTACGCGTATCTGATTTTTCCTGCCTGTAACCAGGTCTATCTCAAGGACGCTGAAATCTCTCGTCTCTTTGAGGACTTTATAGTTGGTAGTAGAAAGCTTCCCTATTGATCTGTCTTTTGTGCTGTAGACAACGTGTGCGGCATTTTCAGCCAAATACGAAGTTATAGCGCCGGACTTTTCCGATAGTTTACCGTAAACTACAGCGAGATATTTTTTTTCTGTCTGATCCCACTGATCCTGCAGGCAATTCTTTGCATCTACAGTCTTTGCGAAGATAACAATACCTGATGTGTCTCTATCAAGGCGGTGCACAATAAAAATACGTTTGGGTGATTTGGAGTAACCTTTACAGACGTAATCCGTAAGAATATGGTAAGCGGTTCTCTCTCTTTCAGTGGCAGATGCCATCGTAAGAAGCCCGGGCGGCTTGTCGATAACAAGGATGTCGCGGTCCTCGTAAATTAACCCTATCCCTTTAAGATGGTCTTTTCGCATTGGGGGAAATACACTTCCATTAGGCATTCTTTACAGTTGAATTTTAATAGAAACTTTCGTTTGTCTTCGTCCACCAGGTATAAGGTGTTGGCTTCCTTCCCGCACAAACCTAATTCTTTTTTGACGCAATATTTTGTGAGCATGACCCTGCGGCCGCCCATATCCATACCGTTTTCCGCAGCCAATTCTGTAACTTTGGCGCCATGGCGTTCATAAAAGGCTTCCGTTTTTGCATTAAGGCAATTTCCGAGATAGGTAATATTCTCGAAAGGGTAGGGGATATTATTTTTGATGATGCCGCCGATTGCCTTAGGCCGATTTTTTTCGCGCTCATCCAGAAGATTTTTAATCGCTTCACGTCGCAGATGGTTGAGTACCGAAAGGGGGATTAAATACGCATCTTTTAAGTTAACCGTTATGTTTTTACACTCAAAGATCGTCTCATTTAGTTTAGAGATCTGATTTTTAATGTTTGATCCGGCTAATGCTATTTGTTCGGCTTTAGTTTTTTTTGTTATAAGAGAAAAGGAACCGGAGTTTCCATCCTCATCGCAGGCATCCAGTTTAAATCCTTCTGCGGTTTCCTCAAGCGTAAAAAAAACGTCAATTTTCCGCCTGCAGGGCGATTTTTCAAGGATCTTTACAAAAGTTTTGTCGTAATTCCTGTAAATAACTGTTTTTTCTTCCAGGTAAAACATTTTATCGGGATAAATTTTCCCATTCTCAACCTTATTTATAAGAGTGCCTCTTAGGACTTGATTGTGATCAAAAAAGCATATCCCGTCGCTATTTATTAAATCATGTTTTACAGATAGGGTAAAATGATCATTCCCGATTTTAGCAACAGACCCGATTTTTTCCCCCAAAGATTTAGGCGTATGGAGGGAGGCTAAGTCTTCATTTTTTCCGCCCAAAGAAAAATCCGTGTATCCACGATTAAATGTTTTGTGTGGATTCGGCGTAAAATCAAAAGTTGTCCGGCCCGACGAACTCTTGAATATATCTTTTCCGTCTATCAGTTCATCGATCTTCTTGCGGTAGAAACTTGTGATATTGATAACATAAGATATATCTTTTAGCCGGCCCTCTATTTTAAAGGATGTGACACCTGCATGGATCAACTCTTTCAAATGATCCGCGCGATTAAGATCTTTTAATGAAAGAAGGTATTTGTCTTTAGCAAGGACCTTTCCGTTTTCATTGAGCAGGCAATAACTGCGCCGGCAGGGTTGCGCGCATGCCCCGCGATTAGCGCTGCGGCCGCCAAGCGCATAACTTAGATAACATTGTCCGCTATAACTCACGCATAATGAACCGTGAATAAAACACTCAAGCTCAATTGAGGCCTTGGCTTTTATTTCGCTTATCTGGCGAAGCGTTAATTCTCTGGGCAGGATAACGCGTTTAAACCCGATATTCTGTAAAAAAAGGATCTTTTCAAGAGAATCATTATTCATCTGCGTGCTTGCGATCAAGGAGATGGGAGGCAAGTTAAGTTCAAGAAGGCCCACATCTTGAATGATCAGGCCGTCTGCGCCGATGGAATAGATGTTATTAATAAGTTTAAGGGCCTCTTCTAATTCATCGTTACGTAAAATAGTGTTTAAAGCTATGTAGACGCGGGCATAATATTTGTGGGCATGGGCTATAAGTTTTTTGATATCGGATAAAGTATTTCCGGCATCTTCGCGCGCGCCAAATTTTTCGGCAGCAATATATACGGCATCAGCTCCGCAATTTATAGCGGCTATTCCGATTTCAGCATTTTTTGCCGGAGCAAGAAGCTCGATCATTTTTTTGATAGGATGCATATATGGTTACAATAATAGCAATATTTTCTATCGACAGCAATAGTAATGACAAAAGCCTATATTCTACTTGCCCTGCCGATCTGGCAAGAGTATAATTTAGCCATATAGAAAATAAGAAACGAATATCCGCGGGATTCCCGATATGGCCCCTCGCTCGCAAAACGAGGGGTTTTTATTTTATAAGGGCTTGACAAGTATACGCCATTGACGTATACTTTCTATGTAAGGAATAGCATGGAGATCATCGAAACTCCTGTTTTTACAAGAAAAATAAACAACGTTCTTTCTGATGATGAATATGGCAAGTTGCAATGGACATTGGTCATTAACCCTGAAGCAGGCGCAATTATCCCGGGATGCAAAGGATTAAGGAAATTACGATGGGCTGTTCCCGGTAAAGGGAAAAGGGGCGGATTACGGATCATCTATTATTGGTATGTACGTGACGAAAAAATATACATGTTATTCCCTTATAAGAAATCAGAACAAGGCGATTTGACAAATGAACAGATAAAAATATTGAGCGAATACGTAAAGGAAGGTGTGCTATGAAAAATAAGGATTTTAAAGATTTATTGATGGGTATCGATCAGGCCAGAAATATACATGCCGGCAAACTGAAAACCGGCAGGGTTTTTAAGTTTAACCCTAACATTGTAAAAAGAATACGCATGAAACTTCATGCATCACAAATTACTTTTGCACATATGATCGGAGTTAGTGTCGATACCTTGCAGAACTGGGAGCAAGGTAGAAGAAGGCCCGAAGGTCCTGCCTTGGCATTGCTTAAAGTAGCAGAAGCCAATCCAAGAATTGTTATGGAAGCTTTACACGCATAAAAGCATAAGACCATACCTATCTAGGAACCAAACCTTCATTGACAAAACCCCTAAGCGGAGTTATACAGAAGGGGATAGATTCAACGAAAAATAAAACCGTCCCCAATTTTTTCTCCAATTTTTTCTCTGTTTGGGGCTCAGGAATCTTCTGGGGATTAATAATTTCGCTTATTGTTATTCTAAGATTAAGATTGAAACAGTCATTTCTAATAATTTTATATGGATTTACGATTTCTATGATCGTGGCCGTTATATCAGCGGTTTTATCTGGATCGTTGAATTTTAATCTTGATAGCAGTACTTTGTTAATTTTTCATAGGTAAACGTTTTTTGTTCTTTGTCAAAGAAGCATAGGTTGAGAAGAGAATGAGCTTAAGCAAAGCCTGTTTGCATTCGTTTAGGCTTTTGCCTTTGAGGCTGGAAGAGATGGAGCG
>JACRLT010000008.1 GCA_016235185.1 Candidatus Omnitrophota bacterium | reverse complement strand
GTGGTACTGGAGATTATAGACGGCGTGAGTGCTTTTTCGGAATCTCATGCCGTTATTGTACCATATCTTTTATGCCACCACATTGTCTGGACAGCCTATACATCACCAGACAGGAGTCTGGTGGTTTAACGGCTGACTAACTCTTCCAGGCGCCTCTCTATCTCTTTTTTCCCGATACCGAGTTGCAGGGGCCCAAAAACAATGTCTTCTTTGACTGTGGGACAAAATAATTGCACATCCGGGTTCTGAAAGACCAAGCCCACCTTCCTCCTGAAATTCTTTGAGAAATCTTCGTCATTAAGATCATCTTCCTTCAATTCTGCCCCAAAAACTTTTATTGTGCCTTTATCCGGAAAAATAAGCCCGTCGAGCAAATTCAAAAGCGTAGACTTACCGGAGCCATTGGCGCCAATGACAGCGATTTTTTCTCCCCGGCTGATGTTAATATCCACACCGCGCAAGGCGGGAAATTTCCCAAGATAGGAAAAATGCACATCCTTTAATTCAAAAACAGCATCATTCATGTCAGCCTCAACTTTTCACCCAGCGATCAAAAGTAAACACCGCAAATAGCATTACAGCAACAGACAATAACCAAAACCAGTCTTTCGCTTTGGCCTTAAAATCGTTCAATATAAGCGGCTCTCCGCGGTATCCCCTTGAAAGCATGGCTCGATAGACCTCGTCATTGATCTGGTACGACCGCGCCCAAAGACAGGCGATATTCCAGGCCACGATATGTTGGCCTTTTTTATAATGAACTCTGGTTCCGACGCGGCTTTTAATGGCCAAGTATGTATTTTCGATCATTTCAACAAAGAGATAAATATAGCGGTAAGAGATACCAAGCGTCATGACAAAGACCTGCATGCGAACGCTACGGGGTCAGCCCTTGAAATGTGAAATGATTCCGACAACCTTATGATTGACGTCTTTATCCTCTTTCATCAACCGCTCCACATCCCCCGCCGCCTTACTGACCGCAGAATACGTTATCCCAAATTTAGCACCAATTTCCGCGTTGGTCAAATGGGTAAGTCTTTTGGCTAAACAAATAGCGACTTTTTTGGCAAAAACCGGCTTTTTCTTTGAAGCATACAATTCTTTAGCTTTTTTATGATAGATATATGCCACTTCATGAGTGATCGAATCGATATCAACTCCTTCAGAGATATCCCCGCGATAGGCGATTTCTTTGCTCTGCGCCTGATCTTTTAAATCTTTGAGCTTTTCTTTAATAAATGGGGCTGGGCCAAGAAGGAATCCAGCATAGACGCTCTTGAAGGGATCTATCGGCTTGTCTATCCCCTGAAGCACAAACTGACGATACTGATTCATGTCCATATCCAGACATTGTTTTATGCGATCCAAGACTAATAGAGGGTCTTTTTTGCCCATGTACCCCAAATAGCTTGACCAAAGATATGCTTCAGGTATTTCAGCTATTTTGGCCTTTACGGGATTGAGGTGAATATACCGGCTCAGCTCCAGAAAGTAGCTGTCCTTATCCACCACTAAAGACTTAAATCTCCCTTGGAATACATGCCCCGAACGCTTGCGCTTGGTGTTGTAATAAGTCGTATAGGAACCATTGATATAATGCATTACTTTTGAAATATTAGCCTGGGTGGTTTCTAAAAGAAGGTGATAATGATTGGTCAACAGGCAGTAGGCGTATACGTGGAAATGGAACTTGGCCTTGGCAAGAGAGATGTATTCCAGAAACTTCTGGTAGTCGCGGTCATTGAGGAATATCTTCTTGCGATCATCGCCGCGGGAAGTGATATGGTAAAAACAATGCTCGGCTTGCAATCGGTAGGGTCTAGCCACGAGATGATTTTATCAAATAAGACGGACTTGTCAAAACAATTCACATTTCAAGGGCTGACCCCTTCATTTTCCCTTCGGAACCGGCCACGCTCGCTCGAACCAGTGGCGCTCGCGTTGGCTTCAAATCCCGTGCCACTCGCTTTCAAGCTTGCGCCAAAAGTAAAAAGTCGAGCTGAAATTAAAGGGTGGCTGACGGGATTTGAACCCGCGACAACAAGATCCACAATCTTGCGCTCTAGCCAAGCTGAGCTACAGCCACCATAATGCCTTTTATCTAAGTATTTTTCCTCTCATTATGGTGGCCCTGAGCGAAGCGAAGGACCTTGCCATAATGCCAAAATTATTTCGACTTAAATATTTCCTTAAATTGCTTGCCGATAGCCTTGAAATCTTCGCCCACCTTTTTGAAATCTTCGATGGTCTCTTGAGGCGGCTTTGAAAAGACAGCTTCCACCCTGTTCTGGAAAAAGTTACCTTTGAACGTTACGTTTTCAAATTTAGGCTTATCCATTTTTGTGCGGACCGTGAAATCAAATGTAGTCTTACCTTCTGCGCCCAAGAATGAATTAAAAGCCAAAGCGCTAAAATCGCTGAAGTCCTTAGGTGCCTCTTGCTCTGACCCCTGCGGCTGTTCCGTCTTCTTAAAAGCTACGTTCGTAAGCTCTATGTGGCAATCGGCAACCATATCGTTCGTTTTCGACCGGGCTACGACCGTTATACCAACATCTCCGGATTCAAGCTCTCTTTTAACAAATTTCTTATAGTAGGGGCCAAAATAAACCAGCTTGCCGCCTTCTACCTGCGCCTTGGCATCCATATCGAGATTTATTGGATCCGCCCAGCCAGCCAGGATAACCCTGCCTATCTGGCTATCATCCTGGCTCAATAGATCGCCCTGGCCGTTGAACTGCATACGAAAGAGCTGTAAAAGCGATGGCCTGAAAACATTCAGGTTAAGCGAATAACACTTTATCACAAAAGGCGGCTGGCCAACAAGCCCTTTGTCCACGAACACTATATGCCCGTCAAGAATATCAAGTTTGTTGACATAAAACCTCAATGGCTTTTTTGCCTTTGTTTCTTTCTTTACAGCTTCTTCTGTCTTCCCGGGCAGGACAACTTGCGGTTGCTGCGCTTTTATGGCTGGCAAACCGAAATCAAAAGAATCGTCGGGATTGCGCGTGACGGTCATTTGAAGCTGCTGGATGGAAAGAAAATTAAAAACCACATCGCCCCTTAAAAGCCCTATGATGCTGGGCACGACAACCAACCTTTTGGCTTTTAGGGTGTCTGAAACCTCCAAGCCTTCTGCCACAATAGTAGCCGGGAACACAACCTTAAGGCTGGATAATTGGGCTTTTATACCTAAGTTTTTCTCAAGCTGGGATAAAAGTATAGTGCGGCCATTGGCCGTGACATACGCCGAGACTGACACGATTACCAAAATAACAAAAATAATGAAAATCGATAGAATACGCAGCAATTTTTTCATAAAAACAATATTTCTCCTTGTTCGAATCCTTGATGCGATAATTTTATGCGCCTGGGCTGACTCGAACAGCCGACCCACTGCTTAGCTTACTACTCCGAATTACTTCGGCTCCCAAATATTCGGGATTGTAGTCTGGACTATGTCTTCGTCATTTCAGACGTGCGGCGTATAGTCTCTGAGGACTCCCATTTTATTACTCGATAATCATCTGCCCAGCTTACATACCTCCCCTGATTGTTGCGGGTTTTATCAAAACGAATAGCAGTCGGAGCATCTTTAGTATTTGGGACATAAAGTACTATGTCTTTTTCCGGACAATAGATAGCAAAAAGATCGAAATCATTCTCTTTGTAATACCGAACATGCGTTCCATTTTTATCGGCCCAACTTGTCCTGAATTTGACTTCTATCGTTCCATTGTCCTGCAAGGAAGCATATTTTACTTGCAACTTAACAACTGCTCCCTTATCCAAAACTGCTACAATATCATAAGGCTGATGCTCCGACAACGGGATGCAAGGAATATAACCTTTACTCGCTAGATCGGCAATACACTTTGCAACCCCAATATCCGCTTTGACTTTCGTATGATGCACACTCACCTCCTTTCTTTGGCATTTGATTACCTGTAAGATAAATGGTTGCCTGCAAATAATCCGGATCTATGACCCGGACTTCCTTGCATACAGCCGCATCCACTCTATGTGTTTTTTTCCACATAGAGGCTCCTGTGTTGAAGGCAGTTGCTCTATCCAACTGAGCTACAGGCGCAAAAACATTTTAAACAATATTAAGGTGTCGGGGTCGATTCAGCCTGCTCGCCTTATCGGCTCGCGACGGCTTCATCGACACCCGGCCAATTTTTGCTCTGGCGCAAAAATTGGTCGGGGCGGCAGGATTTGAACCTGCGACATCTTGCTCCCAAAGCAAGCGCTCTAGCCGAGCTGAGCCACGCCCCGAAATCTATTTTTCATCGCTCAGCGAACACAAATTTCTCAACACTTTTCTTCCTATACCTGTCTTGAGAAACTTCTCCCGCTTTAAAGCTAAACTCTTATTTGGATATTCTTCTACTCTAACCAATGCCCATGGCCTATAAGCTTTGGTAGATCTATTCTCACCTCTATTATGTTGGCGTAATCGAACAGCAACGTCTTCCGTTAAACCAACATAGAAACGATTGTTACTCTTGCTACAAAGTATATAGACATTCATCTGGATTACGCCGTCCGCCATTAAATCGTTGGCGGACGACCGCCAATGTTCCAGTGGCGGTCGAGCTGAGCCACGCCCCGATAAAACATCCCGAAACTGGAATAATATACTATTTCGTCGAATTAGAGCGTTTAATTATAACACCCACCCTGCCCTTTTTCAACATTTTCATGGGATTGTAGCCTTGCTATTGAGAAACACGGATGAATATCGTATAATAGAGGCCCATGAAAAAAAGAAGCATTATCCTTATCCTCGTTTTTTCACTCCTTACGGTCCTTTCGGCTGGCGTTTACTATATCAACAAGGCCGTCATGCCGACTATCATCAAAGAAAAGATCACCGCCGGCTTATCAGGCCTTACCTCCGGCAAAGTAACGCTGGGGAATGTACGCTTCAATCTCTTCCGTGGCGTGGTGATCTCTGACCTTGAGTTGTTCGACCAAAAAGACCCATCAAAAAAGTTGTGCTCAATAAAAGATGCGTCGGCAGGCTTTCTTTTTATCGGATTCATAAAAGAAAAAAAGATCATTATCCCTTCGCTCAATCTTAACTCTTTGGAATTCTATTTTGTACGTCAAAAAGACGGCTCTTTTAATATTACCTACCTCGCAGATAAACTAAAAAACCCTCTGGCGCATAGCAATATGCCGGCAATAATCATTAAAGCTGTAAAGATCTCTGACTCCACTATACACTTTACTGATTTAGCCACACAACTCCCTGTCATTGCCAGCCTGAACATTAGCCGCATGAGCCTCAATATGTCCTGGCAGAAAGCAATAGCAGAAGCTATAATTTCTATCGCAATGGATAATAAAATAATGGACTTCGGCATAAAGGCAAGCTACGCCTATTCTACACAGGCCTGGAAAGCAGACATTATTGCCGAAACAGTAGACGTGTTGGCATTCAAAGAGTATCTCAAGAACCTTCCCGTAACACTCGACAGCGCGCAGCTTACCGGCTTAAAGATCGACTCTTCTTTTGAAAATGACATACTAAAGGCTAACACAACATTTGGCTTTAATTCCTTGGGCCTGCGCCAAAACGACCTTGTTGTAAAAGACGCGAAAGGCTCAACAACATTTTCCGCAGTCTATTCCAAGAGCGAAAATAAACTTGGCCTCTCTTTGGATCTTGATACATCCGGCGTCAACGCGCAAAAAGACGGGCTAAAACTCATAAACGCCTCTCTCCAAACAAATGCAAAGATGAACATCCCGCTTGTCAAAAAAGACAATGCCCCTATTGCATTGACATATGAGGGCACGGCCGTAGCCAGCGCAGACGAAATATCAGGCGCAGGCCAGATTGGGATGATCTCCGGGGCAAGCGCAAAACTTCAATTTAAAAATAATGAAGTCCTTATCCAGGAATTACGGGCAAAGGCCCTGGATGCTGACATAAGCGCCGAAGGGGACTTGAAAGAGAATATCTTGAACCTGGATATCGAGGGAGACTTTGACTTGGAAGAAATTTCCCAGGTCTTGCCGCAAGGCCTGGGCCTACCTGCCTTTGAGATCTCCGGCACAACAGAAACAAAGACCCACTTAACGTTTGACACGGCAAAACAAGAAGCGCCAATGTTCAAAGGTGAGGCTACCTTACAAAATGTCAGCTTCCAACTGCCGCAGGACAAAATAACGCTTGAAACAGACGTAGGACGCGTCAAATTCGACACGTCGCAAGAGAGCCTTCAATGGCACTTTGAAACAGTCAAATACCTCGACCTGGCCTACAGCTTAGACGGAAACTTAAAAAACTTTAAAACACCCCAAATAAACGCCCTTATCATAGGCCAAGACGCCAGGCTTAAGATAGACTTTGTCAAAGAGCAGGATCTAATTACGATATCTTCTGCTAAAGGCTCTTATAAAAATTCCGGGTTTGATATAACAGGCAGCCTCGACGCGGAAAAAGGCCTTAATGCCTCCGGAACTATCGACCTGGACCTGGAAGACTTAAAATACTTACTGCCGCAGGACAAAATCGCACTCCAGCAGATAAACCCAAAAGGCAGATGCATGGTCGACGCAGATATCGCAGGCCCATTAAAAGACTATTCATCATGGCGCATCAATGCCAAGGGCAAAAGTGACTGGATATCCTGCTATGGCCTCAAATTCCAGAATATTGTCTTAGATTACACTCAAGTCCAAAATCAGGGGTTTTTGAACCTACTCCAATTCGACGCTTATCGCGGCAAAGGCGCCATTAAAGGCAAGCTGGAATTTTTAGAAAAAGATATTGGTTATGCATTGCGCGGCATTTTAAACGACATAGACCTGGGGATAATGAAAGCCGACACTCCTCTTAAAAAAAAGAATTTTTATGGGTTGCTTGATCTGAATATCTCGGTTAAAGGCCGAGGTACCGGCTTAAACACCATTGCCGGCGGAGGTTCTTTTGCCATAAAAGACGGAAATATCTGGGAATTCAATCCGCTTGAGGGTTTGGGAAATTTTATCTTCAGCCCTGGTTTTAACAAAGTCGCGTTTACCAATGCGCAGGCGGATTTTACGATACAGGATAGTTACGTTGCGACGGATAACCTTGAGCTGATCGGGCCGGAGTTCGGGCTTATGGTCGAAGGAAAAGTTAGTTTTAACGGCGAACTGGATCTACTGCTCAATACCCAGTTGCCTATCAATGGGCAAGGCAAAATAGGCGATACTATAAGCAAAGCCGGGAGCCTGTCGTCGATCAAGGTCACCGGCACAGCAAAAGACCCTAAATATAAACTTCAGGCTATAGGCGAGAATATCATGAAGAAGCTCGGAGAGATCTTTTCAAATATAACTCCTTAATTTTGCATTATTAAGGATCACTCCTCACAAAATTAACCCCGAAGTCTGTCCGCCAATGAATCAATGGCGGACGCTTAGACAAGGGGACAATTTTATTTTGCAAAATATTTTTCTATTAGACGCCGGGCTTTCTTTAAGGCTTTATAGCGGTGGCTCATCTTATGCTTGATCGCAGGCCCCAGCTCTGCAAAGGTCTTACCGTATTTCTCTATCACAAAAAGCGGATCATAACCAAAGCCAAGATGGCCGCGTGGCTTAAGTCCTATTTTTCCTGCGCAATCCCCTGTCACAACTCCGATGGCCCCTTTCTCGTCAGCCAAGGCCACTGCACACTGATACCGGGCATCTCTTTTCTTTAAAGGCACGCCTTTTAATTCTCGCAAAAGCTTAATATTATTTTTTTCATCAGAGGCATTCTCGGATAGATTACGGGCAGCGTAACGGGCAGAATAGACACCCGGCCTGTTTCTTAATGCTTTTACTTGGAGGCCGGAATCCTCGCCCATAACAAGCTTTTTAGTAAACTGCGCTATTGTGGAGGCTTTGATAACGGCATTCTGGCTAAACGTTCGGCCGTCCTCGACGATTTCAGGCAGGCCTTGATAGTCCGCTAAAGAGGTTATTTTAAAATCGAGGCCTTTGAGGATCTCCCTGATCTCTTCTAGTTTCTTTTTGTTTTTTGTAGCTACTAAAAGTTCTATGGCTGGTGACACTTTATTTTACATCCTTCAATAATTCCTTCTGTATCACGATAAGCGACTCAATGCCCTTTTTTGCCAGGTCAAGCAGTTCATCCATGTGTTGTTTAGAAAAGGGTTTGCGCTCCGCTGTGCCCTGGACCTCGATGAAGTCGCCGCAGGAGACCATGACCACATTCATATCCACCTCGGCCTTTGAATCTTCCTCATAGGTCAAGTCCAGGAGCTTAACACCTCCTACAATGCCGACGCTCGTCGCAGCCACAAATTCAGTAATAGGGACGCGCCTTATCATCCCTTTGTTTCTCATTGTATCAAGGCAATCCACAAGAGCGACAAAACTCCCTGTGATGGATGCTGTCCGTGTCCCGCCGTCAGCCTGGATAACGTCGCAGTCGATATAAATAGTCCGCTCTCCCAACTCTTTCATCGCGACTACTGAACGCAATGACCTTCCTACCAGGCGCTGTATCTCAAAAGTCCTGCCTGACTTTGCCGCCTTGTCCCTGCCTACGCGCGTAGCACATGAGCGCGGCAGCATCCCGTATTCGGCAGTGACCCAGCCTTCGCCTGAACCTTTTAAAAACGACGGCACGCTCTCATCAACTGAAGCCGAACAGATAACCTTGGTTTCACCTATTTCTATCAGGCAAGAACCTTCTGCGTGTTTCAAATAATTCCTTGTGATCCTGACTTTTCGTAAAGAGTTAAAACCTCTTCCATCCTTCCTAATCATTAGGTCCCCTTTTTTTCAAAAACGTCCCTGCCCTCTGGATCTATCCCTACTATCAATGGAAAATCTTTGACGCGCATGCGGTAGATCGCCTCCGGGCCCAACTCCTTAAAAATGACGAGCTTGACAGAAATGACCCTTTTGGCCAGATACGCCCCGGCGCCGCCCGTAGCCAAAAAGTAAACCGCCTTATATTTTTTAATAAGCCTGCGGACTTCCTCTGACCGCCTGCCTTTGCCTATCATTGCTTTAAGCCCTGCCGCCAATAATGGCCCTGTCAATTTATCCATACGCGCGCTTGTCGTAGGGCCGCAGGAACCTACAACTTTCGAAGGCGGAGTTTTCGTCGGGCCGCAATAATAAATAGTCTGGCCTTTAAGGTCAAACGGCAATTTCTTGCCTTTCTTGATAAGTTCTACCAGCCTCTTGTGCGCCTGATCGCGGGCTGTATAAATATCGCCGGTCAAAAGGACCTCATCCCCTGCTTTCAAACCGGAAAAAGGATCCTTTGATGTGGTAAAAAGTTTTATAAAATTATTTTTAAAGAATATCACTGGCGCTCCTTAAAACATGGCAGCTTATATTAACGCACACCGGAAGGCCGGCAATGTGTGTCGCAAAAGTCTTGATATTAACGCCTAAAACCGTAGTATCTCCGCCCAGCCCCATTGGCCCGATATCAAGCAAATTGAGCTTCTTGAAAAGTTCTTTTTCAAGTTTGCCAACTGAACGGTTAGGGTTGGGCTTATCAATAGGCCTCAAGAGCGCAACTTTAGAGAGCTGACAGGCATAATCCGCAGTTCCGCCGATACCTATGCCTAAAATATACGGCGGACAGGCATCAGGCCCGGCCTGTTCTACCGCTGAAATAATAAAGTCCTTGACCTCACCCTCGGATGCCGTAGGGTTAAACATCTTCAATTGCGTTTTATTCTCACAGCCAAAACCTTTAGGCAGCACAGTCAGGCGCAGGCCGTTATGCTTGCCGAAACTAAAATGGATCACACAGGGCGAAAATTTCGAGGTGCCCAGGCGCGTCAGCGGCTCGGTTACTATCGAATTGCGCAAATATCCTTTTCTGTACCCCTCTTCCACTCCCTTATTGATAGCGGCAGTTAAATCTACGCCTGCAATATTTATATTTCTGCCGATATCAACGAACACAACCGGCATACCTGTGTCCTGGCACAATGCCACCTTATCGGTTCCTGCAAGCTCTGCGTTCTCAATGAGCTGTTTTAAAATTTGCCTGGCGCGGCTGTTGCTCTCTTTTTTAAGAGCTTGGTCTAAAGCCGCCTCTACGTCTTTGCGCAGATAAAGGTTTGCGTCAATGCAAAGCTGGGCTACTTTCCCGGAAATAATTTTTTCTGTTATTTTTCTCATATTCCTTTAAATGAGCACGTGACTTATGGAGCGAAGCGCTCATAAGTCACTGTGCGAATTTATCCTGTGCCTGCGAAGCGATTAGGCATCAGGATCTATAGAGGTAATTTTACTAATTTCCTGCGATCCATACTCCCTTACTACCGTAGTGCTGATACCGCCGCGTGGATTAAACTTTGTCACCATCCTTGCCCAGCGCGGATGACAGGCTAGGATAAAGTCATCCATGAGCTTATTGGCAAAGTGTTCATGGAATATGCCGATATTACGGTAAAACATCATGTATTCTTTCAAAGATTTTAGCTCGACACAGTATTTTAGAGGAATATATTCTATCAGGATCGAGGCGAAATCCGGAAGGCCAGTCTTGGGGCAAATACAGGTGAATTCCGGGATATCGATATTTACTACAAAGCGCTTATCGGGATATTGATTTTCCCAAACCTCGATCGCAGGCGTCTTAAGTTTCCTGATGTTTTTTTGCAACCCTTCATATGACGATTTCTTTTTCATAATTTATTTTATCCCTGCGTACTTATGCGCCTGTGGCAGGATCTTTAAGTCACGGATACCGGTCTCTAAAAAGTGCTTTTTAAAAGCTACCATTTTGTTCAGAAGGCCTGAATCTACGTCAAACCAATTTGGCTGCAACACAACAGAGATCTCCGGCTTGATCTTTTTGATTATCTCGCCTGCCTTGAAAATATCATCTTCTATGGTGGCCTTGGTGACCACCATCTTTATAAAAACCTCTTTGCCTTGCGTTATTTTCAAAAATTCTTCATGCTCTCGCCAGAAGGCTTCGCGGCCGGTTGCCGACGGCAGTTTAAAATCCATGGCCACGATGTCAATGAAGCCTATGATCTTGGCCAGCTCCTGCGGCAATGTACCGTTGGTCTCAAGATAGACCTTTAACTCAAATTCCTCGATATCGCGCAAAAAATCTTGTAGAAAGTCCGCCTGGCACAAAGGCTCGCCGCCAGTCAGGCACAGCGAATGGAAACCGCGGAACCTTGACACTTCTTTTTTTAAAGCTGCGGTGCTGTATTCTTTAAAATCCTGCTGCGGGGTATCGCAAAAACCGCAACCGATGTTACACCCGAAAAACCGGATAAATAGCTGCTCTGTGCCCAAGTACAGGCCTTCACCCTGCGTGCTTTTAAATATCTCGGATATTTTTGCAACTCTCATTGGAGCACCTTGATCTATTTTGTAGCGACATCCGCCATCGATTTAGTGGCGGATAGCGCCGGGTCCTCTGCATTCGCCTCACTAAACCCCTTTTCCCTTAAAATACAACTGTCACAACGGCCGCAAGGTCTACTGCCGCCCTCGTAACAAGACCAGGTCGCCTTGTAAGGCACGCCCAATTTTAGGCCGAGGGTGATGATCTCTGATTTTTTGAGATTGATCAACGGAGTTTCCACCTTTATCGGTTTTTTTTCAAGGCCACACTTTGTAGCGACCTCTGAAAGCCTGTTAAATGCGTGATAAAAGCCAGGACGGCAATCGGGATAGCCCGAATAATCCAGGGCGTTAGCTCCGATAAAAATCGTACTTGCCCCTGCCACTTCCGCGCAAGACAGGGCAAAACTTAAAAAAACGGTGTTCCTTGCAGGCACATATGTTGACGGTATACCTTTGGATATCTTCTTTCCCCACGGTATTGACATCTTATGGTCCAACAACGAAGATCCCTGCCACGGAAAATTGATCTTTAAGACCTCTAAAGGGCATAGTGCCAGCCGCGCGATCTTCTTGGCAGCTTCTATCTCCCTCCGGTGCCTCTGGCCATAATCAAAGACCAGGCAATTTACTTTATACCCCCTTGACTTGGCGATATAAAGTGTCGTTGCCGAATCAAGGCCTCCTGACAAAAGTACAACAGCCTTCTTCATCAACTCGTCTCGCGGTAAATAGCGTAACTGGCCTCGGTCTCCCAGACCTTAACTGATATGACTTTTAAGGGTTCATTCTTCATCCGTTCGGCCATTTTTGTATAGATCAACCTGGCTATATTCTCGGATGTGGGATTTATCCTTTTAAAATAAGGCAGGACATTGAGATATTTATGGTCCATTAACGATAAAATACTTTTTAACTTCCCCTTGATGACCGTAAAATCTTCCACCATGCCTATGCGGTCAAGTTTATCCGAGCCCAACGAGACTTCGACCTTCCAATTGTGGCCGTGGAGCGCTTCGCACTTTCCCTTATAGCCTCTAAGATTGTGCGCGGAACTAAAATTCATGCAGACCGAAACTTCAAACATTTGACACCCTTTTGACCTCTTTCAAATCACTGCCTAGAAAACTTTTTGCCACGTTTTTAAAGATGGCCACTTCGTCTGATACGAAATACTCGCGGGAAGGCCGGGTGCGGTCATTGTTCAATAACCCTTCCTGCGAAAGGACCTGCTTGACCTCAACTGCAACCTGTTCGGCTGAATCTATTAATTTTACACTGCGGCCCATGACCTCCTGGATCCTGTTTTTTAAAAGAGGATAATGCGTGCAGCCCAAGATCAGCGTATCAATATCTTTGGCCTTAAGTCCAGAGAGGTATTTCTGTGCGACTTTTGTCGTAATGGTATCGTTTATCCAACCCTCCTCGACGATCGGGACGAACATGGGGCACGCCTGGCTGAAAACCCTGATGCTTGAATCCAGCCTTTTTATCTCCTCCTCATAGGCCCCGCTGTTGATCGTCGCGCGCGTACCTATGACGCCGACCTTCTTGTTCTTCGTAGCGTATACCGCTTCTTTGGCGCCCGGCATTATTACGCCGATGATCGGTATCTTAAAATGCCGACGGATAACCGGAAGGGCCAAGCTCGATGACGTATTGCAGGCAACAACGATCATCTTTACATCCTGCTGAAGGAGAAACAGCGTATTTTCCAGAGAAAACTTGATAATAGTCTCTTTGGATTTGATACCATAGGGTACGCGCGCCGTATCTCCGAAATACACGAGATTCTCGTGCGGCAGAAGCTTGATGATCTCTTTGACGACCGTCAATCCGCCTATCCCTGAATCAAATATCCCTACCGGCTTATCCATGATCACCTTTTCCCTTCGCAATAATTTTTAAAATCCATTATACCTCCGGCAATGGCCTCGGCCATGGCCTGGCGATATTGCGTATCACGCAGCTTTCTTTCTCCATCCCTATTGGAGATATAACCTATCTCTACCAAAACAGCCGGCATGCGCGCACCTTTTAAAACGGCGAAAGGCGCGCCTTTGACACCCAATAATTTAAGGCCCATCTTTTTACAGACAGCCCGGCCGATAAAATGCGCCAGCTCAATGGATTCTTTCCTGTTTTCAGTATATACAAGATCCCACAACATTGCTTTCAGCGAAAGCCAGCGAGTATGCAGATTGCTGTCTTCTATCTCCAACGGCGCATTTTCCGCCGCAGCCAAAGCCCGGGCATCATCATCAACGCTCTCCGTCAAATAATAGATCTCAAAACCCTCTATCCAGCGCGACCTGTTGGCATTAGCGTGGATGCTGACAAAAAGATCGGCTTTTTTCTCGTTAGCCTCTTGAGACCTGCCGGGGAGAGGTATGAACACATCCGAGGAACGCGTCGTATCGGCTTCCAGGCCGCAGCGTGCCAGTTCCTGCCGCACTCTCTGCGCGACATCCAAAACGACATCCTTTTCTTTCAGGCCCTGCTTCCCTATAGCCCCGGGATCCTTGCCGCCATGGCCGGCATCCACAATAACGGAATCTACGGACCTCAAATACAGATCACTGACCGCTTTTTTCTCCGGAAATTTACAGACAGGTGGCGTAATAATGCCCCTTAGGCCCGTAGGCGCATAAATAACGCTATTCTTTATATCAATGGGCCCGGAGAGTTTTTTGATCGTACCTGCGTCAGAGATCGCAGCGCTCCCTACAAGCAATCTCAAATCCACTTTTTCTTTTTTTAATATAAGCACCTTGCTCAAAGGATCGTAATCCCACTTAATGCCTTCAACCTCGCACATGGGCAACAAAGCAAAATAAGCCTGGTCATGCATACTGATAGTCGGATAAGGGAAAACCCCTCCGGCGCGCGGCACTGTTGCACAACCGCCCAAAAATATAAAAGTAAAAAAGCTAAAGTAGAAAAACAGATTCTTATATCGCAAAAAACACCCCTTCATTATCTAAAAAGCCTCGCCAACAAATCGCCGAATATGCCAAATTTATTATTGGCGCTTATCGAGCGGTAAATACACATCGCATAATGCAAGATCCACCCTACTATGCCCCGCACATTAAAAAACAATATTTTGCCGCATGCCTTTTTATTAGCCATCGGCACAAGCAGGCCATAATCCATCGGCCGGTATTTAGCCAATCTTTTTTTGCCGGCGATAATGCGCAGGATATTTCTGGCTGCTACATCCGCCTCTGCGATAGAAAACTGGACCGCCATCCTTAAAGTGCGCCCCTTATATTTGAAACACGCTGCGTCACCTATGGCAAAACACCCGTCGAAAAAGTTCAAAGATCGGTCAACCGCAAGCCTCCCTTGCCCGTCTTTCTCAAATTTCATATCACGAACAAAGCGCGGGGTCCAAACACCGGCTGCCCATATAAGAAGATAGTCCTCAAACTCCGTACCGCAGGAAAGCTTCGCGCGCCCATCGGTCAACCCTTTTATTGAAGAATCCGCATAAATATTGACACGCAAAGCGCACAGGTTAATGCGGCAATAATCTTTGACCCATTGCGGTAACGGGCCTAAAATATCCTCCGCTTTCTCGATGATATTGACGGAGTATTTCTTGATCCTTCTTTTCCTCAAAAAGGCCGCTAGGCTGGAGGCGATCTCGATCCCAGTATAACCGCCGCCCACGATCAATATCTTTTTTGACGGATAAGTAGTTACCGTATTTAAAAGGACTAATGCATCGTCCGCCGTATCTAATTTCAAGGCGCGGCGCTCGGCTTCGGTATCGCCGTAAAAATTCGTAGCTGTTCCGCAGCTGACGATCAAAAATTCAAAAGAAAGGATGCCGCCGTTTTTAAGTAAAACCTCTCTTCTATCTGTATCGATCCTTACTACTTCGTCATTTTCAAAATTGACTTTCAATTTCTCAAGATATACCGCCAAGTCCAAGGTAACGTGGCCTTTAGGGACAAAAGAACCGCAGACGTCAGGCAAAACAGGCAAAAAATCAAATGTTTCCTTTGCATCGATGACTATTATGCGTCTTGCGCCTAATTTGGAACGCTTATTTGACAGGGCCCTGGCTGCCTCTAATCCGGCAAAACCGCCCCCGACAATGACAATATCGCCCATAAGATTTCCTGTCTCTTACTTTGAGCATATTAAGGTAAACATTATCATAATATAACTACCCCTCCTTTGCAAGAAGTAGAATTCTAAATATACTTCAGGTCACCAAATCACTGTATTGACAATAACCAATTTCCAAGAAACAATAATCAAACAATGACCAATGACCAAAATTCAAATAACCAAACAAAATGGCTTAAAGATTTGATGATGATTTCGTATTTGGTAATTGATTATTGAAGTTTGTATCTTGTTTGGTGTTTGTATCTTGGTGATTGGTTATTTATAATTGTTGGGTGACAGGTGACTTGGTGACCCTGGAAACATAATTGAATAATG